>JBIOXP010000362.1:0-12820 GCA_044869705.1 Binatia bacterium
TTGCGGTTTCGGTATTCCGCGTGAAATCAAATGCGATGCGAAAGGCCTTTTCCATATAACGACGCACAAGCACATCAAAATAGTGTCGTTCGCCTTGCCGACACAAATCCACCAACTGTTCATCCCGCAGTTCGTCAGGATTGGTCATCTGCTTCTCGTACCCGCGAATTCCCATCCCTTACAAACACTTAGACGCAGAACGGCGGGAAAGGTTAACAGCCGAAACCATCCAAGATTCGGTAAGCTAAGTTAGCGAAAAGAAGAAGAAAAGGCAGGAAAATCGGCGACCACTGCGGCCACAGTGATGCCGAATGGTTATCGACCCGTGGCCAGGGCGACAATGTTTTCGATAATGTCGAGAACTCGATTGGTGCGCCGATCGATCAGGATCACGTCACGCTCGAGCACCACCCGTTCCCAATTTTCAGGGAGGAGCGGCAAGCGGCGATCCAAATCCACCGGCAGCGGCTCCAAACGCTTTTGCAAGCCTGGCGGAAGCTGCCCGTTTTTTTCCAGATGTTTCTGCAAGCCGGGAGGCAGATTCCCGCCGCGCTTCGCCAGGCCTGGTGGCAGACCCTTCCCCTTGTTCTGATGCGCTTGGCGATAGTACTCCTCGATCAGGCGCCGTTCTTCCGGAAGAAAACGAGCCGGCCGGCGCGTATCCAGCGCTCCGGCTATACCCCGCCCGTATAGAGACACCGCGCCGAATATCGCTAATTTCAAGAAACGTCGTCGTTCAAGCTTCATTTTGCTGTCTCCGCACTCGAGATTACTTGTTGTGACCCTTCCCATTCATGTTGCCATTACTGCTGCCACCCCGCGCAGAGACGATTCCGCTAGTATTGGAGCTGCTCGAATTTCCCGAAGCAGTAACGACATCGCTTCGGCCATACGCATTACCGTTGCCTTTGCCCGATGCAGTTACAATTCCATCGCCAGAACCTTTGCCATTCGAACTCTCCTGATTCAGATTTGCATGGGACTTTCCACTCGCGGAAACGATGCCGGTATCGGAATTACCGCTCTTGCCGCTGGTCGTGGTAACGCTACTCGCTTTCGCTGGGGTCGTCGATGTCGTTGTCGCCGTACTCGCCAAATGCTGATTGCCGCTTTTCATACCGGCAATGACTGGCCCGAGTTTAACGCCGAGCTTCTGCGCGATTTGTCCCCAGCCCATGTTCTGACTACGCATGGTGAGAATGCCCTGTAAGGTCGTGCTCGTTGTTGTGGCGGTCGCTCCAGTGCCGGTGGTCTGGGTCATCGTACCGCCGGTCAGGGCAGCTTGCAGCTGCTCGGCTGTCGGCTGGGTGATCCCCATCGCACTGAGCTGCTGCTTCGCAAGCGCCAGTGAAATGTAAACATTACCGAAACCCATGTGACCCGTCGGCGGAGTAATCACCGTCGTAGTAGTGGTGGTTAGCGGTAAAGCACCTGGCGTAGTGCTGGGCGCCGTTGTGGTTGATGTCAGCGTAATCGGGGTACCGTTTCTAAGGCCGGTCACTACGGCTTTCGAATCGGTTCCGAGAAACGAACTGAAGTCGCTGCTGACTTTGTTGATCACATTCGTTTGTCCCTGACTTGCCGTCGTATTGTTCATAGTCGTGACTTGGTTGTTCAAGTCCGACACGGTTTGCGCAAAAGCAATATTTGCCGTACCACTCGCTATCCCGATTGCCAGAATGACTGCTGATGTTTTCATGATATTTTCCTCCCCCGGTTTATGCTTTAGCCGACACCCAGAGCCTTTTCCGTCTGAAGAATAATCTCCGTCGCGGTCGCCCGATCTTTAAAGAAGATGCCCTGCTTTGCCACTGTGCGAATCCGGGTGGTTTTATTGCTCACCATTTCCAACTCAATCTCAATCTCACGATCGTTGGACTGGGCCTTGATCGCTTTTCCCTGCTCTATTTTCGACGTCGCTTCGATCTTGATTCCCATCCGATCGAGCGCAGTGCGCGTCGCGCTTTCCACCTGGGGCAAAGGCGCGGTGAAAGTCTTATAGGCAATGCCGTCGAGCGTGTAAGCCACCGACGTGCCGGTGGTGACGCCGGCGCCCACGCCAAAAAGGGTCAGCCCAACTCCGACGCAGCCCGGCAGAGCGAACATAGCGCCAAAAAAGAACACGCCCGCAAAAAATCGATTATTTTGTGTTGCCATATGGCCGCTGACCTTAGGCAATTAACGAGCCACTATGCCTAATGACATTCAGAGGAATATTTGGCGTTATTCCATCGGCTCTAGAGCGAGCGATAACTCGCTCCAGACAAAATGGTGCGCGATGAGTAATTCTTACGGGGCGGGATTTTCGAGGGGGCGGCTCAGTTATTTTTAATTCCGGTAATCCTGATGCTACCGTGTTTTGATTTGTACTTGCGGTTGAGATGAATAATCACGCCGGTGAGTCCTTCGATCACGTAGGCATTGCTTGCGGGGCCGCCGTCATACGCGCTGGCACCGATGCGCTCGATAATCTCCATGACTTTCTGTTTCGCCGCGTTGTCATCACCGCACACCAGCACATCGCCGAGGGACGAATCGATCTCGCCTAAGTCGACCGCCGATATATTATGGAGCGCGCCGACCACCGGAGCTTCACCGTCCAAGATTTGCTGTGCTTCCTGCAATGCGGAGCCCGCGGCAGGCACAAACGGGCGTACTTTGTTGAGCGGCACGACGGTGTCGATGAGAATTTTACCGCTCAGCTGTCCTTTGAGATCCGTAACCATTTGCGCGTGTCCTTCGTACGGAACTGCAATGACGATAAAATCTGCGTCTTTTACCGCCTCGCGATTGGTCGTGCCCGACAGTTCCCCGGCGCGGAGTTTAGGCCGCAATGTTTCGACGGCGGTCCTCGCTTTTTCAGCGTCACGGGAGCCGATCATGATCTTGACACCGGGCGCCCCCAATCGAAGCGCTAGGGCGCTGCCCAGATTGCCGGTGCCTCCCACGATTGCCACTTTCAATTCGTCCATAATCAATTTTTGAAACTAGCGAAAGAGATCCTCCGCTTGGGGTCGAAGAAGTTCCCGCGCCGATCCATCCTCCTTGATTTGCACATCGTAGCCGCGCACGAGCACGACTGGAACGTTATCGCGTTTGCCCATCACCAATTCGGCGGCTGCGGCAAGCTCATCCGCAACCGCCGAGACGGCGGCCTTCAGTTCATAGCCGTAGCGATCCTGCATGCCTCTTTCGTCCTTGATCGGAGCCATGCCGGCGACGCCGATCGCGATATCGACGGTGCCCAGCCGCCACGCTCGACCGAAACTGTCGCTGACAATCACGCCAACGCGTTTGCCGGTGCGCTGATAAATTGTGCTCCGCAATTCACGTGCTGACCGATCAGGATCTTTCGGTAATAATGTAATTTGCTGCAATCCCACATTGGATTGATCGACGCCGGCATTAGCGCAGACAAAACCATGGTGGGTTTCGACGATCAACGCCCGCCCGCCGCTTCGCACGATTCTCCGGCTCTCGCCCAGTATCATTTCGACGAGCTCCGGATCCTTGGATAACGCACGGCCCAGTTCGATCGCGCGAGCGGATGGCGTCACGCCAGCCAAAGAACGAACCTGTCCTTCCGCCTTCGAAACGATTTTTTGTGCGACGACCAATACGTCGTTATCTTGAATGCCGATCTGCCGTTTCGCGCAGCTGTCGCAAATCAAAGCGCCGATCGAATCACCGGCACGGATTTCTCCCAGTCCATCGAGCCCGAGCAGTTCGAGCCGCTTCATACATCTCCGGCAGACCGGGCTTGCCCGAGATCCACCTCGGCCATGACTCGGCGCAATGCCTTGATTGTGTCACCGTCTTCGATCGGATCGGAGAGAAACCGTTCGAGATCCTTGGGCTCGTCGATGTCCAGGGCAATGCGCTCGTTTTCACAAAACCGCGGCGGTAATCGATGCCTGGTCAGTTGATCCATATGAAAACTGAAACTGTCATAGCCGAATCGGAGCCGAATTAGGTCGGGCGGCGCCAGCAATAGCGCGTTGGTACCGAGCCGATCATGCGAGGGGACAAGCAAAGCGAAAGGAGGCTTCGCATCGGCGGGAACTTGCGCAAGAACCGTCTCGATATCCAGCGCGCGCACGAGCGGCATGTCGCCGGGCATGATCAAAACGGCTTCCCAACTATCATTTTTCAACCGAGCTCGCGCAAAGTCGACGGCACTCGTTTCACCCTGTTCGGAAGTTTCGCGTATAACTTCAGCGCCCGCGGCAGATGCGATCGCGGCGACATCTTTATCGCCCGTGACCACGAATGTCGCTGCGATACCGCGCGCGCTCAATACCTGACGCAACACGTCCCGAAACATCGCTTCGGCCAAAACTTCGCGGCCGCCGCGACTCAGCAATCCGCCGAGGCGCTGTTTCGCATTGCTGAAGCCTTTCACCGGTATGAGTGCCGCGATTTGCATTCTGATTCCGAAGAGAATTCCTTAGACTATTTTTTCAGGGACGCCAAGACCTCGCAGGCGAGGCGCCGTTTGTCCTCGGCAGTCGTCATGCGAATCTCCGTGCAAACCGGGGCAATCGATAGATCCTCGATCGAGCGCGCCACGTTCTGGTCTTCCGCCGCGATGAACCAACGATCGAGAAGATCCGCATAATAGCGCGCAACACCGAGCGCCGACGGCGCGTAGCCACAAGCGGTCATGAGTTTATGCGCTGGCCCGGACACCGCTGTCGCGCCGATCAGCGGGCTCACGCCAACCACCGGCACGTTGAGCTCAGCTAGCGCCGAACGAATGCCGGGCACGGCGAGAATCGGCCCAATGCTGGTGATTGGATTGCTTGGACAGATGATCACGGCTTCGGCGCGGCGGATCGCTTCGAGCACGCCGGCCGCGGGTCGGCTGTGCTCGACTCCGGCGAAACGAATTCCCGTTACCTCACGCGCCCAATGCTCTTTTACGAAAAATTCCTGAAATGAGATCTCTCCCTGCGGCGTGCTCACGCGCGTTTCAACCGTTTCGTCGCTCATCGGCAGAATCCTGGCATTGACGCCCAGAGCTTGGCGCAGTCGATCGGTAACCTCCGACAGTTTCTTTCCCTCACTGATCAGTTGCGTGCGCCTGATATGCAGCGCGAGATCTCGATCGCCAAGCTTGAACCAGGTTTCACCGCCCAACCGGCCGAGCTGTTGTAACGCGGCAAACGTATCATTTTTCAGACCCCAGCCTTGGTCAGGATCGATCAATCCCGCCAATGTGTAAGTGATCGTGTCAAGATCCGGTGACACGTAAAGACCATGGACCCGGGTATCATCGCCGGTATTACACACGATCGTGAGCTCGTCAGGGTCCAATTGCGCGGCGAGTCCTTCGATCAGCTTCGCACCGCCGGTACCGCCGGTAAGCGCCAGGATCATCCGTAAAGCCCTGGGCTCGGTGACATGTCGGAGCGATCGCTCGACGTGCTTGTCAGTGGACCGTTGTCGCGCACCAAACCGTCAGCGCCGACGAGTTGCTCGATCGAGCTAAGCACGGACGGCACGACAAATTCGTCCCGAATGTACTCAGGATAAATGGGTAATCGCGCCCTCAGGGTGAAACCGGCTGCGGCGCTTTTTTGACTTAATATCTTCAACGCCGGCCAGGGTGCTTCCGGATTGATAAAGTCCGGCGTGAGGGGCGAGACGCCACCCCAATCATTGATGCCGGCCTCTAAATACAGCTCAAAACCGTCGGGAGTTAGATTCGGCGGCGCCTGGAGATTCATCTCACCGCCAAAAATCAACCGCGCCAGCGCGATCGTTTTGACCATCTCGTCACGGCTGGCGTCTGGATGCGCCTGCATGGGGATGCTCGGTTTGGCGCGAAAATTTTGCACGATGACTTCCTGGATATGACCGTAGCGCGCGTGCAGATCGCGAATCGCGAACAAGGAAGCGATTCGTTCCGGCCAGTTCTCGCCGATGCCGATCAGGATTCCTGTCGTGAACGGGATGCGCAGCTTTCCAGCTTCCTCAAGCGTTTTGAGGCGAACTGCGGGTTTTTTATCCGGTGCGTTATCATGGGCGGCGCCGGGGACGAGCAGCCGTTCGCTTACGCTTTCGACCATCAACCCCATGCTGGCATTCACCTGCTTCAAGCGCGCGAGATCTCCTTTGCCCATCACGCCGGGATTCGAATGCGGCAATAAACCAGTTCGCTCCAGAACGGCATGACAACATTCGTGGAGATAGTCCAACGTCCGTTGATGCCCGCGTTCGGCAAGAAACTGCTTCATCTCCGAATAAATCGCCTCCGGCTTGTCCCCCAGGCTGAAAAGCACCTCGGCGCAACCGAGACGCTTTCCTTCATTGACGACGCGCAAAACCTCGTCGATCGTCATGGTCTTCGCGCCGGGTTCATCCGGCGCCTTGCGAAACGTGCAGTAACCGCAAAAATCCCGGCAAAGATTCGTCAACGGTACAAAAACTTTCGGCGAAAACGTCACGGTTCGGCCCTTGTGCTGATCCCGTATCGCGGCTGCGGTCTCGAGCAGAGCCTGAAGCTCATCACCGACTGCGGCGGTAAGCGCCAGGGCTTCGCCAGCGTGCAATTTTTTTCCCCGCAAAATGTCACGTAAAATCTGCTGCATCGCTAAAGTTTGCATATCGGATCGAGCCGTGGCTTTCAAACCGGACAGATCCCAAAGTTCAGATTGCGGTTGCCCGAAATAGTTTTGCTATGGTACGTCTTACTCCGAATAACTCGATGAGCCTAGGGTGAGCATGCGATTCAATTTTTCGGAGGCAAGCGATGGAAAATTTCGACGATATCCTGGTGGTGGATGCCGATGGCCATGTTTATGAAGGCAATGTGGATTTATCCTCGCGCATGCCCGAGAAATGGCGGTCCCAGGCGCCCATTCGGTTGAAAGATAACGAAGGCAACTCGCGCATTCTTTTGGAGGGGCGACTCTGGTCGGCATCCCAAGGACTCGGCCCCGGTGTATCGGGTCCCATGACGGAAAAAGCGCGCGGTTATCGCGCCGGTATGGTGGATCCGGACGCGCGGCTCAAGGATATGGACCAAGAAGGCATCGATGTTGCCATTCTCTTCGGCACTCAAATCGCGCTTACCGTCAACGGTTTAATGAACAAGGAACTCGCGGCGGTGCTCTGTCGCGCCGTGAATGACTGGCTGGTCGAGTACTGCTCGAGAAATCCCCAACGGCTGCTCGCCGTCGGTTTGATCCCCTGCCAGGATCCGCCCGCCGCAGTGAAAGAACTCGAGTATCTCAAAAAAGCCGGCGCCGTCACCGCGATGCTGCCGACCAATGTTTACGGCTTGAACAACATGGGCGACCGCATGTTCGATCCTATTTACGAATGCGCTCAGGCGATCGAAATGCCCCTCAGCGTACATCCGCAGACGGGCCATGATGGCGTGCTCGGCGTTTCCGGCGTGATGGGCGCGGGTAGCGATCGCTTGCGCAAATATGCTTATGTGCATATGACCGCATTTCCGTTCGAGCTGATGATCGCGATGATGCACATGATCGGCGAAGGTGTCTTCGATCGGTATCCGAGACTCCGCGTCGGCTTTATGGAAGGCGGCGCAGGCTGGTTACCCTTCTGGGCCGAGCGCTTCGACGAGCATATCGAAAAACTCGCACCGCAGATGCCCGATCTTAGAAGACGGCCGAGCGAGATCATTCGCGGCGAGCAACTGACACTGACGTGCGAATCGGAAGAAAGCGGCCTGGACCGTGTTTTTGCCGCCAACGGCGAAACCACGGTCATGTATGCATCGGATTACTGCCACTGGGACTGTCACTTTCCCTATTCCGTCAAAGACGTCGTTGACGCCAAGGATCTAACCTTTGGCCAGAAAGAAAAGCTTCTCGGCAAAAACGCCGGCGAATTTTTTCGGCTAAAAAATCTTCCCAGACCCGCCGCCCTACGACAGGCCCGCCGGCTATGGAATGAGAATCCCTCGAAAGCCGCCGTCGCCTGAGGAATTCATCATGAAGCTCTCCATTTTCTTTTTTGTCTTGTTGTTCGCGGCGCCTGCTCCCACGGCCAGAATGGCTCTCGCGGCGGAAAGCACCTACAAGATCCGAATCGGTTTTCCGTCGCTGGCTTTTTCTTACATGCCATTCTATGTGGCGCAGGAAAAAGGCATTTACAAAAAATACCGCATCGACTCGGAATACATCCAGATGGGCACGTCGATTCAACCGCAAGCGGTGGTGAACGGCAATATCAATTACTTCACTTCGGTGTCCACCGGGATTTCTGCCGCCGTTGCCGGATTGCCGCTGGTCATCGTGATTAGCTTTTGCGACAGCTCGCCCTGGGTGTTGGTCGCGAACAAAGACATCAACAAGCCGCAAGATCTGATCGGGAAAACCGTGGCGCTGTCCGGGATTAGAACGTCACCGTATTATTTCTTTCAGGCGTTTTTGAAAAAATTCGAGATCAACGACAAAGACGTGCACACCATCAGCACGGGCGGCACCGCGGACAGCTTTCGTGCTCTGACATCGAACCGGGTGGTCGCAACCGTTTTGACGCCGCCCTTCGATGATAAAGCGGTCTCCCTCGGTTATAAAAAATTTATGCAGCTCGGCGATCTCGCAGACATCCCGTATGTTGGTCTAGTGACCTCGCAAAATGAGATCAAGAACAATCGCGAGTCGGTCCGGCGCACGGTCGCGGCCGTCATGGACTCCCTCGCCTGGTTGCGCGGCAATCGCGCCGACAGCGTCAACATGATCATCGAGAAGTTCAAAGTGAATCAACAGGAAGCGGAAAATACCTACGCCACTTTGATTCGGCTTCTGAATAAGGACGGCAAGCTCAATCCCAAAGTCGCGCGCGGCTATCTGGAGATCCTGCGTCAGGAACGGCCCGTCCCGGCGGACTTCGACCTGCAAAAGGTCGTCGATTTTTCAATGCTGCCCGCAAACCGGTAATGATGGCTGGCGTTTACCAGCGCGCAACTTTCGTTCTCGCCGTTGTCGCATCTACTCTGGTGTGCTTCGCCGCTGAGGGCCAGATCGCCAGCGGCCAATTTCGGCGCAACATCAAAGTCCTCCTCGATGCTCGCCAATCGGGTACGAGCAACCGCCAAGGCGTCCAAGGCAGCGGCAGTGTCACCATTCGACGGGGCACGGTCTACCCCTCCGGCAGAATTGCCGGCGGCGACCGAGAGACGGCGGTCGAGCGAACCAGCGGTGTTTTTACTTTGGTGATGGATGGCGGCGAATCGATACTTACCGTCGCCACGCGGGTGCCCCAGAGCGACGCGGCCTATTACTACAATTACGCCCTCGGCTTTGGCTATATCGAGCGGCGCGTCGTCTTCAACGATGTTGGGACCTCGCTCCGCGTCGGCGCTACGATCCTCAGCGATGGTCAAATCAGACTACGCCTGACGCCGCGCATCAGCTATTTTTCTATCGATCGACCAGGTGCCATCGACTTTACCGAAGCCGCGACGGAATTGATCGTGCCGAACGGCGAAACGGTAGCCCTCGGCGGGTCCACCACTAAGCTACACGAGATCACTCGGCAAATTCTCGGCTATCAAAGTCGTTCGAGCACCGACGAAACTAACCTCACTGTCACGGCGATCGTCCAGTAATTTGCAGCCCGACCGCAAAATGCGCCGATTCGCCGTCGCTCTCTTCATCCTGTTTTTCGCTCCATACACGTTCGGCCAATCCCAACCGCGCAAACTGCGGGTTGCCACGCGTTTGGTCCGACCGTTCGTCTACGAGCAGCAGGGCCAACTCACGGGCTTCAGCATCGAGCTCTGGCGGGAGATCGCGAGGCAACTCAATATTGAGTCGGAATTCGTGGTAAAACCAACGGTTAAAGAATTGCTAGACACGGTAAGAGCGCAAAACGCAGAGCTCGGTATCGCGGCAATCTCCATCACAGCAGACCGCGAAGTCGATTTCGATTTTTCTCAGCCGATGTTCGATTCCGGATTGCAGATTCTTACGCCGGTGCAGGGAAGCCGTACCGCCCTACTCGAAGCGATCATCGGCAGCCTGTTCTCCACGACGGTGCTTCTCTATGTGCTGGCCGTCGCGCTGATTCTTTTTCTCATGGCCCATCTGGTTTGGTGGTTTGAGCGGCGCAATCCCACGGGCATGTTGACCCACCGCGCCTATTTTCCCGGAATTTTCGAGGCTTGCTGGTGGGCCGCCTCCACCCTCGCCACCCAGGCGGATCAGATGCCGCGCGCGGCGGTGGCGCGCATCATCGCCGTCATCTGGATGTTCATGAGCGTGGTTTTCATCGCCTATTTTACCGCCGCGGTCACGTCATCATTGACTGTCCAGCAACTGCGTGGCGATATTGACGGCCCCGAAGATTTGCCGGGGAAACGCGTGGGTAGCGTTCACGGCAGCACCTCCGCCGAATATCTGCGCGAACGCAGCATTGAGCCGATAGAATTCGCGAAGATAGAAGAAGCTTACCAGGCCCTCGACGGCCAGCGCCTCGATGCGATCGTCTACGACACGCCCATTCTCCTCTATTACACAGCCCATGAAGGCAAAGGGAAGGCACAAACGGTAGGCGCCATATTTCGCAAAGAAAATTACGGCATCGTGTTCCCATCCAATAGCACGCTACGAAAACGCGTCAACGAAGAGCTCCTGAAGCTCAAGGAAAGCGGCGCATACGATCAACTCTATGTGAAATGGTTCGGCGGAGTTGGCAATTAGTTTCTCGTTTCACATTTTTGCTCCAGTGAAGAACGACCAGCGGGAATTGATCGGACTTGACAAAATCGGTCCTGCTTGATGACCTGAGCTCAGGAGGACATGCCCATGTTTAACGGCCACACAGTCATCGATGGCGACGGTCATGTAATCGAAGATTGCCAGGCAATTATCAATTACATGCCGCAACCCTATCGCGATAAGTATGAAACCCACAGCTTTTTCAATCCGTTTCCACCCCTGGACCATCTCCATTCCTCCAACCTGCACGATTTTCAGCCGGGCGCATTCAATAAGGTTGGCCCTGATGGTTGGGTCGAGTTTTTGGAAGACGTGGGCATCGAAACCACCGTGCTTTACACCACTTTGGGTTTGGCGTTTGGGAAAATCGTCAGCCGCGACTGGGCCATTGATGTCGCGCGCGCCTATAACGATTGGATTTACAACACCTACATGAAAAAAAATCCCCGTTTCAAGGCGATGGGCCTGATCCCGCTTCAGGAACCGATAGCCGCCGTCGAGGAGTTGCAAAGGATCGTCAGGGAATTGGGAATGTGCGGCGCCATGCTGCCGTCCACCGGCATCCAAGCCAATCTTGGCGATCAGCGCTACTGGCCGATCTACGAGGAAGCAAACCGGCTCGGCTGCGCAATCGGGATTCACGGCGGCGCTCACGAAAATATGGGCTTGGATGATTTAAGCCCCTATGCGCCCGTCCATTCCCTGGGCCATCCTTTCGGTCAGATGATCTCCTTCGGCGGCATTGTCTTCAACGGCGTTTTCGACAAATATCCGAACGTGAAGTTCGGCTTTATGGAAGGCGGCGTCGCTTGGCTTCTCGTCTGCTTGGAGCGCTTCGACCGCTCCTGGGAAACTCACATACAACACGATCCGCGTCAGCGCTTTTTAGAGCTTCGGCCCAAGGAGAAGGTGAGCGAGTACATCGCGCGGCACATCGATGCCGGACGAATCTTCGTCGGCTGCGAAGGGGAAGAGCCGGATATCGCTCATGCGATAAACCGGGTCGGCAACAAGCCCTGGGTTTATTCGAGCGACTATCCGCACGAGGTGAACAACGAGTTTTGTAAGCATGAGATCAATGAATTTCTCGAGAACGAGCAAATCACCGCCGCCGACAAAGCGGCATTTCTGCACGGCAACGCGCGTCGTTTTTATAGCCTCGGAGGGCCCGGACTGTAAGCCGTGGTTTAAGCCGTTCAAGACGTTGAAGCCGTTCAAACCGTTCGAACGGAGCCGAGCGGTTGAACGGAGCGAGCAACGCGAACGATTGAACGATTTGAACTGTTTGAAGGGCTTGGAGTGAACCCCTCAGGTTGGACACAGATGAATCCTGAATCCCGCATCGGTTTGATCATACCGTCGAGTAATCGTTTGACCGAGCCGCAGTTTAACTCCTACGCACCGCCAGGCATCGGCGTGCATGTCACCCGGTTACGTATGACGGGAAAATTTCGCCAGCCGCTGAGCGATCTCAAACGGCCCCTGACTGAAGCCGCGCAGGCGATCTCGGATGTGAAACCCGGCGTGATCGTGTTTCACTGCACGGCCAACTCGATGGAAAGCGGCCAGGCCCACGAAAAGGCGCTGATCGACATCATCGAAGAAGCAAGCGGCTGTCCGACCATCACCACCGCGCAGGCGATCACCCAAGCTTTCGACCAAGCGGGAATCAAAAGGCTTGTGCTCGTAAGCCCGTATGTTCAATCCACCAATCAGCTCGAAGTGAACTATTTGAGTGAAATGGGTTATCAGGTGCTACATGAGGTGGGGCTCGGTCTCGAAACGCACGCTTATGCGGCGGTGACGCCTGAACAGTGGAAAGCTGTGGTTAAAGAAAATCGCCGGACGGACGCCGACGGTTATTTTCTGAGCTGCACGAATACACGGATGATCGAAGCTATTTCGGATTTGGAAACGGATTTGGGTAAACCCGTCATCAACAGCAATCAAGCGACGCTCTGGGCCTGTCTAAAAAAACTCGGCATCCAACACACGGACCCGAGGCTCGGCCGTTTATTTCAATAAGCCGCTGCCATCGGCTCCAATAACGGGTTTTCCAGCGCTAAATGACTTCCGCCGGATGCCGAAGCAGTGTCCGGAGCTTCTCGGTTAAGCCGGTATTG
>JBIOXP010000363.1:0-5695 GCA_044869705.1 Binatia bacterium
GGTCAACACGACTCGAAACCTTATCCAGGCAATCTTCAACGGTTATTCTTGCCATAGGGGGGCCACTGTACGCTGTGCCACAGTCGAAGACAAGGCTAAAATGTTCTCGGTCATGCCGTAGCTGGCGCGCGCTTTTGGCAAGGAGAACGAATCCAGCTACTTAGTCCAAGCAAGCCGATAACTTTAATCTTCACCTCGGTTTTCGCGACCGCAGCAATCAACGAGAATCGAACTATAACATTCCGGTCGTTGTGTTCAGGTCTCAAAAGGAATACGGTAATGGCCGTGAGTAGCCGAAACCAACAAAGGATATTTAAAATTAACGAATCGTACCGTCGCCAGGGTTACGTCGCGACCATTTCGTTAGACCCGTCCAGAAACTCCTGGATGTGGAAGGGCCACGTCGATTTCGAGGCCGGCATTCATTCGATATCCACCACCCGCACGTTCGCTACCGCGGAGCAGGCAACCGAGCACATGCGCCAAAGCGCGCATCAATGCATCGATAATCGTCTCGGATAGCGAGTCGGTAATTTTCGCTCTCTCCAGATTTGCACCGAGCCGTATCCGGCTGGAACTTCCGACTGACTTACGGAAATGACGAAAACGGCAGCGCTTTCAGAGCGCGTTCGTTCAACCAACAAGACCAGCAGAGCTTCGCTGCATCGTCCGCTCGCCACCCAACACGTGGCCCGCATTTGCTGTCGACTATCGTTTTCTAAGCTCTCTCCACACTATCCTCTCCAGTGCGGTGGATAAGTGCGCTGATAATTCGGCAACTGCTCGATTCGCTGCACCCAGCGGGCGATATTCGGATAGGTTTTCGATAAAGGTATCAACCCGAGATCGAGCGACTGAGCTGCTTCCTTTCCGGCGGCGCGCAAGAGAAGCTGAATCACGGGAAAAATGGCAATGTCCGCTGCGGAGATTTCGGCGCCACTCAGCCAACTGGAACTCGCCAGAGAGTCGTTGATATTTTTCAACTCCAGACGGATGGTTTGCGCCGCATCTTGAATTTCATCGATATTTTCCAGTCCTTTGCCAAAAAACAGCGGGCGCACGACTTTGTCCCCGGCGCTTAGAAGATAGGATTCGCATTCCATTACGCGCCGCCATATCGATCCGGTTTGCTCCGCGGTAGTTCCGAAGATCGGCGGTGTCGGATATTTTCGGTCGAGATAGGCCATGATCGCAATCGATTCGTAGAGCACGAACTCACCGTCCTTCAAAGTCGGCACCTTGCCGCGCGGGTTCAGCTGTAGATATTGCGGCGTTTTGTGCTCTTGCTTGGAAAATTCCAGAAGTTTGGATTGATAGGGCAGTCGCTTCAGCTCGAGTGTCAGCATGACGCGCCACGCGAAAGGACTGCCGCTGCCCCAGTAAAGTTCGATAGCCATAGATCGAGTCTCCTTTGGATAGTCCGTTTATTCTTCCAGCTCCGGATAACACCGAAAAATTCCTTCTTGATTGAAAGGAATCCGCCGCGAAGAACCGAGATAGCTGGCAATGCGCGGGCGGGCCGCCACTCGATCCCGGAGCGCGATGGCGCGTCGATACTTTTTTTCGAGCCTTTTCATTGTCTGCGGGAAAGCATAGCGCAGGCCTTCGATCATTTGGAACAGAGAAAGATCGACGTAGGATAACCGGCGGCCGAGAAGAAACTCGCTTCCTTTCGAGTTGCGCTGCAAAATACTCTCGAAATAATCGAAGAACTTGGGGATGCGCTCAGAGATAAAATCTGCGGCGCGCCGTTTGGCTTCCGACCTTTGATCTTCGTAGTAAAGACTGCCGGCGATCGGATGGTGCGTGTCGTGAGCTTCGGCAACCCAGTCGGCAATCGTTAGTTGCAGCTGGTGCGCCCAAAGCCGGCCGGCTTCAGCCTTGGGAGCAAGGCCGAGGCGGGAGCCGAGAAATAACAGGATATTTGCGGTCTGTGCGATCACGAGGTTCCCTGCCTTCAGAAACGGCGGCGCGAACGGGGGATTTTTTTCCGCGCGACTTTCCATAAGGCGCATCATCCCCGCCATGCCGCGCGGCCCGCGCGCCACATCGACGTAATCCGCTCCCGCGTCTTCGAGCGCCAGGCGGACAAATTCTCCCCGCCCCTGAATCGACGGCCAGTAGTAGAGCTCGTATCGCATACCTCATGCTCCTTTAAATAAACAAATGACTGCTTCGATCCTTGCTATACGCATGATCGTAACGAAGTAGACTCTAGCCTCAGTTCGTCGGGGATGCCAAGTGAAGGGTAACATTGGCTTGGCGTCTTAATTCGAAGAACCCTTCGACGAGCTCAGGGCGAACGGTCAAGGCAAAAGCCGTTCGTGCTGAGGCTCTCGGAGTATGAACGGCGAACGCTAAATTGCTGTTTCAGTTCCCTCGGCATGGCCAGGTTTCTGAATATCCGCCGAAGGCGGAGTAGCAAGGAGTCGCGAGATCGATTCCGACTTTCCTGAGTAGGCAGCGGTAACGCTGCCGTATCGAAGGATACGCTGCAGCAAGTTTCCGGTAGGCAAAACGGGTGAAGTCTTTGCGTCAGGAGTTCCGACCTCTTCTCTCGTCCTCACTTCAAAATCTTTCTCGCAAACTCGCCCGCGGGCTCGCGCCAGTTGATGATCACATCCTCGCCATAGAAGCGAATCTTCTCGAATTCTTCCGGTGTGATTTTGTCCTTGGCGGCGGGCGTATTGAAGCGCGCGAGCCACTTGGTATCGACATCGAGACGGCGGCTGCCCTGGGTGAGCGCCCGGCCATAGAGCTCTTGCCCTTCTTTGCCGAGCAGCCAATTGATATAGACTTTCGTCGCGTTCGGATGCGGCGCGTTGCCCATGACTGCGACCGTACCGAAACCGTTGCTGCCGCCCATGCCTTCTTTGATCGAGGTCAGCACTTTGATCGGCAAGCCGCCTTTGATGTACGGATCGACAAAACGCTGCGCCAAACCCAGCGCGACCGCAAGATTTCCTTTGGCCAAGCCGACCGCGATCTGCTGCCCGTCGCGGTGAATATAAAGATTCTGTTCCGCGAGCCGTTGCAGAAACTCTTTTCCCTTGGCGCGCATCATGTAGCCCCACAGCCCCTGGCCGGCGCTCGGGACGCGCGGTTCGAACATGCCGATCTTGCCCTTCCATTTGGGCTGCAGGAGATCATCGAACGATGTGATTTCCTCCGGCTTCACCAGGTCGGCGTTGTAAAAAGGCGGGACCGAAAAATCCGCCGAGAATGAATAGATGAAACGATTGGTCTTGACGTTGTCTTCCCACATGTGACCGCCCCACCATTGCTTGGGATCTTTGACCTCCGGAAGAATCACAAAGTCCATGAATGGCGCCAGCATGTTCTCGTTCTTGAGGGGTTCCAACGTTCCCGAGCCGCCATGGAGCACGTCGAAGTATTTAACTCCGGCTTTGAATTCGGCGATCGCCCTTTGCGCGTTTTGCGGTCCGGGCGCGGACAGCAATTCCAGTTCGATGCCGAAACGGTTCTCGAAGGTTTCCTTGAATTGCTTGCGCAGCACAGCGGTCGGCGGGCCGCCGGCCACGATTTTGCCTTCCTTCTTCGCCGCCTCGACAATTTTTGCCCATTCATTGCCAGCGTCTGCAGCGTAGGAGTTATGGACGAATAAAGCCGCTATGAAAACAAATATCCAAGACAGTGCTCGTTGAGTCATTGCGGTCTCCTTAATCGTAGGGCGCAGCATGCTGCGCCCCTATGGGCCGATCGCACGCAGGCTTCAATAACGTAAGTCGCTGCGTGAAGTCAAAGATGTTCCCCCAATCGAGATAGCGCAGCAGTTTGTCATTCCATGCAAGATACCCGAGCTTTGTCGGATTCTCATTTGTGCATCCGCAACACACTGGGTTATAAGACATTCGCCGCATAGAGGAAGAAGATGCACGCGGCGAAGGAGGTCACCGTGAAACCTGTGCACAGCATTGCGCATCGAACGTTCGGGTTTTTTCTTTTGCTCTATTTCCTGACCTTCCTGACCGCGTCCGCGATCGCGCAGGATGCTTCGAAGAAGCTCTTGGTCGGGTACGCCGGCTTGATCTCGACTCACGCCAGCCTCTGGCTCGGAGAAGATCAGGGCTTCTATCGAAAGCACGGGCTGGATGTCACCTCAGTGTTCATCAGCAGCGGATCGGTGACTTCGCAGGCACTGATCGCCGGGGAAGCGACGGTCGCTTCCACCAGCGTCGGGCCCACGGCAGGCGCCGTCAGCGGCGGTGCCGATCTGGCGATCGTGGCGGCAACGATCCACATTCTTCCCTACCAACTCTGGGTGACGCCGCAAATTCGTCAACCCGCGGATTTGAAAGGCAAGCGCGTCGCCATCAGCACCTTCGGTTCCGGTAGCCATCTGGCTGTCGAAGTGGCGCTTCAACATCTCGGCCTCGACCCCGCGCGAGACAAAATCGCAATCATCCAAGTCGGAACACAGCCCGAACGCGTGGCATCCTTGGTCACCGGCAAGATTGAAGCGACATCGTTGGAGCCGGGCTTCGGCCAGGCGGCGCGGGACAAGGGACTCAGTGTCATCGCCGACCTGACCAAGCTGGAGGCGCCTTATTTGAACACGGTCATTGTCGCGTCACGGCGCTATATCAAAGACAACCCGCAGCAGATGGAAGCGTTTCTCAAAGGCACGATCGATGGCTTGTACTTTGTGTCGAACCCGGCCAATGAGAAAACTGTGAAGAGCGTGCTGGCGCGGCGAATGAAACTTTCAACCCCGGCAAGCATTCAGATCATGTATGACGCCACCGTGGATATTCATACGAAAACCAAGACTCCTTACGCGACGCTTGCCGGAGTGCAAAACATGATCGATGCACTGATGCGCGTAAATCCGCGCCTGGCTAAAGTCAAGGCGGCAGAGATGATCGACAATTCCTTCATCGAACGGCTGGACAAATCCGGGTACATCGCCGAAGCGATGAAGCGCGGCCGATGATGGGAAAACAAATCAATCGAAAAGCTTGAACTCACCACGACGTTTTTCAGGAGCCTAGGTTCGCACGGAGAATGAAAATACCAGGGGAAAGAGTCCTCGCATTCGCCAGACTGTGTGCAAACTCATGTTCCGGCGATTTGTCATCTCGAGGTAAGAGAGAGATCTTGCATTTCAGCTACATACAAAGAAAGATTTCTCGGCGGAGTTCATCCTGAGCGCGTCGAAGGGCCTCGAAATGACAAGTTTTCACAGAGTCTGTCGCTCGGAATGACAATGCATGTCATCTCGAACGGAGTGAGAGATCTTTCCCACTCCGCTTTCCAAGGACATCCTCGAAGGTGAGGGGAGAATCATTAAGACCTCGTGTCTCCGTGGTAAAAACGCCTGACGTGCGGATCGCATAGCTTCCATGACTGATCCGGCTCCTCAATACGACGTTCTGGTCGTCGGCGGCGGTAATGCGGCACTCTGCGCGGCCATTACGGCGCGCCGCGCCGGGGCTAGCGTGCTCGTGCTCGAAAGCGCGACGCAAGATTTCCGTGGCGGCAACAGCCGACATACTCGTGACATCCGTTATATGCACCGAGCGCCGACGGAGTTCGTCACCGATGCTTATGGCGAGGACGAATTCTGGCAGGATCTCTCGGATGTCACCGGCGGCGCGACCGACGAGCGTCTCGCCCGTCTGACGATTCGCGAGTCCGAAACACTGGCCGACTGGATGGCGGCCAACGGCGTGCG
>JBIOXP010000364.1:0-2933 GCA_044869705.1 Binatia bacterium
TTTCTTGCCCAAGCTAGCGGGTGGGTCCCCGGGGAAATAAACCAAAGAAAGGAGGGAGTGATAATGTTAAACGAACTGGTTAGATGGACTCCGTTCGAGGAAGAGCTATCCAGCTGGCATCGCGACATCGACGATCTGTTTGGCCGGTTCTTTGGGCGCCCCGAACTTCGCCCGCGCAGCGGATTGCCTCCGATGGAAACGTACAGGAAGGACGGAAACTACGTCGTGCGAGTTGACCTTCCTGGCATTGATCCAAAAGACCTCGAGGTCCATATGGAAGGCGATCTGTTGACGATCAGAGCGGAGCGAAAGGCGGAGGAGAAAGGGCCTGAGTATCGGGAGACCTTTTACGGCAAGTTTGAGCGTGCGGTGACGCTGCCTCATGGTGTCAAGGCCGAGAAGATTACGGCCCGCTATGAGAACGGTGTTCTCGAGCTCGTGGTTCCACTGCCGGTCGAGGTTGCCGGGAAGAAGATCCCGATTCAGATCGCGGCGGGTAAGATCAACGAGCCCAAGGCTGCCTAAGTCAGCCGGCTCGTAAATAATGAACCGTCCTACGGTGACGGTTTGAAAGGGCCCTCAGGGGGGCCCTTTTATTTCCTCTAGAGATCGATAGATTTTCGGCCGTGATTGATAGTGTTGTCGACCCTGCAGAGTAGTTCAATCCTATAAAAGTCCTCTCCGGTTGTTGCGTGGCAAGCCGGTTCTCATTTCCAGCAAATCTGCCGCAGCACAGCCTGTAATTCAACTTAATGCGGTCGGGAAGTCACTGGCCGAGCCGCAATAAACCTCGCCAAATCTCGAGTTTTGTTATCGAGATAAACTCGCGCTCCAGGGGGGCCGCGACGCGCAGGTCTAATCACGCTTCGTGCAGCAGACGGCCAGAGATCGTCCTGCTTGTCTCTGCCCAGTGGTTCTCTCCTGTCATTGTTCCGCACGGCACCGACACGGGATGATTTCTTTGGACGTAACTCTGATCGTTCTTTGAGCCAGGATGTCTAAAGGCAAAATTTTTGCGGCTCGGTGGCAGCAGATGAATAGACGACGCTTCCGCAGCTAACACAAACGGATTTCCAGTCGTATCGCCCCACTCGCTGTTACTTCGACCGACCCCGTCGGAGTTCCCGAGTGGAGTTGAAACTGCAAACGATCACCTTCTCGGGATCAGCCTCGGCCGCCTTAAGTGAGTTGTGGCCTGAAGAGCGTCCAGAATATCGACTAAGATTGACGCGTATCAGAATGCAAATCTGAGTTACATAGAGTCCGGCGAGAGACGCTATGACACTCGCCGTCGAGACGAATTGAACGCCGCCAGGATTGTTCTTTAAAACCAGGCAGTGAGATCCATCTCATGCCAAATTCTTTTTAAACGTCGGGTTGGGCGGCTACAGGAGGCGGTATCGGCAATCCTTCTCGAATTCGCTGCGAAAAGGCTGGATCTCGATCGGCGGCGTGGGCTCGCTCATTCACGAGCGACAGCTTCTCGAGTTCCGCGAACGGGCGCGTGGTGTCGAGCCGGCGTAAATCGTACAGGTAATCGGGAAGATATCCGCTCAATAGAAGCTTCCAGGAAAGCGGCGGCGATTGCGGATTCATTCTCGTGTGCAGCCAAACGCTAGTGGTGCAATTCGTTGTCAGCGTATTGTAGAATCGCGGCTTCTCGCGCATTTCATTGATCGAGCGCACGTAATCGAGAAATACCCGTCGGAGGTTTTGCACCGAGCCGTTCACTCGATAAATGTAGACCTGTTCCTGCGGGCTGCGGTATGTCGTTCGCACGCGAATGACATCACGCTCATCCGCCACCACGTAATAGAGCTCGTACTGCCGAAAAAAGCCCGCCAAAGTGGAGTAGGCTTCGCCCTTCTCCTTTCGAGTTTCGATGGACACGGCGAGGTAATCTTTACCGCCAAATCCGAAGCTCACCATAATATGGGCGATCGGTTTCCCTGCCCAATAGACAGCGATCAGATCAGCGGAGTCGAGCTTGCTCAGATCATAGACCCGGGTTTCCCAACGCGGATCAAAATCGGTTTCGCTCCGATAGTCGAAATTTCTGATGTTGTGAATGGTAATCTTGTCGCCGTTAATCGTGGCATAGGGCGTCATAGCGACCTCAGGCTGCCAATCCCGCGTGTTGGAGGCGGGAATCTGAAACCATAGCGTCACGACTACTGCAAAAACGGCAAAATAACCGAACAGTCGGCCGCCGCGGCGGCCGCTGAGAGCAAACACCACGATCGTGGCTACCACCAAGCTTAACGCAAGTACCGTCCGCAAAGCCTCATTCGGAATGGGCGAATAATAGATTGCGCCAGCGGCCCAGGCGGTCGTCAGTAAAACGATGATGGCCGTTAGTGATGAAATGAGAAATCGCACGACGTAGATCCTTGGCCGCGACCGAGTAAGCCGGCGTGCGAAGCTAGAACATATTCATGGCGGGGCTGGTTCTTGCGGCTAGTCTTCGTTTTTCTTTTGCGCCGGAGGAGGGTTGTTTTTAGGAGATAACTGTGTGGATTTGCCGCCGCGCAGTTCACGTAAAAATTCCTCCTTGGATTTGAATGTCCGGCCGGAAAACTGACCCTGGTGACAGTGATAGCTGACTTTATCCGGAGCGCGATGACAGCCATAGCCGTCAAGGATTCCCGAGTGGCTCGCGGCAACATCGCTCAGCCCGAAGACAAACCCGAGCGCCAAAACCAACCGGAGGCGAACACGCTTTGTTCGGATCATTTCGACACCATCGCAGTCCTGCCGCGCGATCGCGTTCACGCGGTCTTATTCGGGCAAGCCGTTGAGCATATACATCGCCTGTATCGCCTGACTTGGTTTCCCGAATGCTCCGAACCACCGGTCATAGATTTCGACGATTCCACCCGAACGATACAGCCCGGCCAGAGCACGATTCACTGCAAGCCGAAATGCAGCATCAT
>JBIOXP010000365.1:0-19832 GCA_044869705.1 Binatia bacterium
GAGACCAGTTGAATCGGTAATCCAATCGTCGCTTTGAGAATATTTGGAATATCATCCGAGCCCGACCCGGAGGCAACGCCGCCGAATTTGACAATCTGTTTCGAGGCAAGCCATGCGTCGGCGTCGACGATGCCGGTGGATTTCGCGATGCCCAGGACGAAATTGTCTTGTGCCGGAACACCAACGTAATTGAATTTCGCGGCGTCGAACTCTATCCCCGGTTTGCCCAAGAGTTGCTGCAAGAAAAGCCCGCCGATGAAGTGGCCGACGGTCAGGCCATCGGGTTTCGCTGCTTTATAAATGTAATTTGCCGAGATCATGCTGCCCGCGCCGGGCATGTTTTCGACGATAATGGCCGGATTGCCGGGTATGTGCTTTCCCATATGGCGGCCGATCGTGCGCGTGTACGCATCGTATCCGCCCCCGGCAGTGAACCCGACAATGAGGCGAATGGTTTTACCCTCGTAGAAATTGCTTTGCCCATGGCCGGCCGCCGGTACTCCACCGGCAATAACACAAATGTACAAGAGCAGTTTAGAAAACCTGGTCATACGATCTCCTTGGCGAGCATTGTCCATCTCGGGAGGTTCATTGTGGCAGTCATGAGGACGGCGCTTCGGCCGGCAAGCTGCGCGAATGTAAGTAAAAGGGTTTATCGTGTCAAGCCGAAATTGCATTCGTCGGCTGCGATGCGAGTTCAAGCGCAATCATTTCATCGGGTTTGCTTCAACCGCTGGTTTTGTCTCATGCGCGCCAATGACGCGCTAAAAGGCTTGTTTGACAGGTCTGGCGGAGCGCTGTAAATTTCCTGGATTGGAGTTACCATGATTCATCCTCTCGCTCTCAGCGCCACACACATGGAATGCCGCAACTTGCGAGATTCCATGACGGTGATGACCGAGCTGCTCGCGTTCCAATCCGTTTCAGAAACAAACCCCGCCGAAACGATGCTCAAGCACCCCAATTCTCCGTGGGTTCTCGTCTTGCATGAGGCGGGACCGGATGCGCCAGCTAAACCGATGCACAATCACTGGGGTGTTCGGGTGAGGACTACCGACGAAGTCGACAACGCTTTCGAATACCTGACCGCGCATAAACAGCAATACAAGCTGGGTGCGATCGGCAAACCGACGTGGAGCCATGGCTCCTATTCCTGTTATTTCGTCGAGCCCGGCACTAACGGCTGGGAAATCGAATGTTACGAAGACTTTGCTCGAAAGGAAGCTGCGGCGCAAAAGTTCGGCGGCGTCAAAAAGCCCCATTGGGAGGAGATCTATCCCGAAGAACGCTTTCCGGGACGAGGTTACGTGCCGCAGGCTTTTACCCATGGAACTTTGGTGGCGGTCGATTTAGATGCGAATAAAAATTTCTACACCGATATTTTGAACTTGGAAGTGCACCGCTTCAGCAGCCATGTGATCTACGTTAAACATCCGAGCACGAAAACCTACATTGTTTGCGCCCTGCGAGAAAATCCCAAAGTGTTCTCACCTAATTTTCGCAATACTTTGACGGTCGCTTCTCCGGATCGCGTGAAAGAGATTTATCGCGAGTTCAGCCGTTCGGGTAAGCAGCTGGGCATCACCGAGTTGTTGCCGCTCGGCGAAGATAACTCCGGCACGTCATTTTGCTTTCGCGATCCCGGAACGAACTGCTGGGAAATTTCTTCGCGGAGCTGAGCGCGAGGCAATTCTTCGATTCCCGCTGTTGATGAAGCGAAAGATCTCGAACCGATCAGCCGTTTGAAAGAGGAATTTTCGGCTGCGCACTAGCATATCTTTTTTGCCAATTGCAACCGACGGATCACCGCGGAAAACGACAACGTCGGCGCATCTAGACAAACGAAAACGGACGGAAATCTTTATGACTGACAAGCCGCTCGAACAGATGGGCCTGCGTGATTTGCGCAAGATCATGCGGCAGAAGGCGCCGGCCGAGGCGTGGGAGCATTTTAACGGCGCAGCCGAATCCAAGGCTACATTTCGTCGCAATCCGCAGGCATTTCATCATTACCTATTCCGACAAAAGATTTTTCACGATGTTTCCGAACCCGATACTTGCGTCGAGCTATTTGGCAAAACTCTGCCGACTCCCGCGATTACGGCGCCGGTCGGAAGCTTCAGCTTGATCGGAAAAGATGCCGAACGCGAAGTCGCTGAGGGGTGCGATCGCGCCGGCGCGATGATGTTCGTCAGTCAGGCTGCAAAGTTCAGCCCCAAAGAATGGCGCCACGCAGACAAATCACCGTTAGTGTTCATGGCTTACATGAACCGCGGCAGGGACGAAGTCTCGGCCTACGCCAAACTCGCCGAAGATCTTGGTTTTGCGGCAGTCGGAATCACCGTGGATACGGTTCGGCCGGTCAAGATCGGCGACGAAGTGCCGCTTTCGACTAAAGACGGCAAGCCGCGCAGGGGCCACAAATCGACGATCAAAGATATCGAATGGATGAAACAGCAGGTTTCGTTGCCGGTCGTGATCAAAGGCATCATGGGCGGCGAGGACGCGCAGGCCGCGGTGAACGCCGGCGCCGATGCTCTGGTCGTGTCCAATCACGGCGGGCGGATTCTCGATTATAATAGAGCGGCCGTGGAAGCCTTGCCGGAAGTGATTGACGCGATCGGGAAAAACACCCCGGTGTTGCTCGACAGCGGGATTCGCAGCGGTGGCGACATCGTCAAAGCGCTCGCATTAGGCGCGCGCGCAGTTCTAGTCGGACGCCCTGTTGCCTGGGGCGTCGGCGCGTTCGGGGCGCCCGGTGTCGAGCGGGTATTTGCGATCCTTGCGGAAGAAATGCAGCGAGTGCTGACTCTGACCGGTGTGGCGCGGATTGGGGATGTGACTCGATCGATTTTGTTTCGCGAGGAATGGGGAGGTTTGCGCGGCCTATGATTTTTATCATCTGGGCAATCGTCTTCGTGTTGGGCATTTGGCTCATTTCGACTTACAACGGGCTCACCGCCTTGCGGCTACGCCTGCAAAATGCCTGGAGGCAAATCGATGTCCAGCTCAGGCGCCGCTACGATTTGATTCCCAATCTCGTCGAGACCGTCAAAGGTTATATGCAGTACGAGCAGGACACGTTGCAAAAGGTGATCGAAGCGCGCAGTCAGGCAATGGCGGCCAAGGGGATCAAGGAAGCGGCGGCGGCGCAAAACGCGTTATCGCAATCCCTCGGACAGGTTTTCGCGTTGGTGGAAAATTATCCGGATCTCAAGGCGAGCAAAAACGTTCTGGACTTGCAGGAAGAGTTGCGGACCACCGAAAATCAGATTGCCTTTGCGCGCCAGTACTATAATGACCTTGTGACGCAGTACAATACGAAACAGCAAGTATTCCCGGCGAATATTCTGGCAGGATTGTTCGGTTTCAAGCCCAATGAGCTATTCGAAGCGGCGGAGAGCGAAAAAGCACTGCCGCGCGTCAACTTGTCGCTATCGCGGTAGCGCTGGAGCTTGGCGCTGGAATCGCCCTCCGCTTCGGACTTCGCGGCCCGCCAGGCCCACAACCAGCGCCTGAGCGCTGCGTTAGTATTTTTCTTCATCCTGTTCTTTCTTTTGATCGGGGGCGCGGTCGATTTCCTCTATTTCGACGCACTCAGATCCAGCGCTTTTCCAATGGCGACCGTTATGGCGTTGGGCTTCGCGACGATTTCGACGGCCATTGCGTACTACGGCGGCAGTGACATCATTCTCGGATCGTTGGGCGCGGAAAAACTCAATTTGCAGATTCCCGAACACCGCGAGTTACACCACATCGTAAGCGAAATGGCGCTCGCTTCAGGCTCGACTATGCCTCGGGTTTACGTCATTTTCGATCCGGCGCCGAATGCATTGGCAATAGGAACCCATGACCGGAACGCGAGCATTTGCGTGACCAGCGGTCTGCTCGCGTTGATGGATCGGGAAGAGACCCAAGGAGTGATCGCGCACGAGATTTCGCACATTCGCAACGATGATGCTCTGCTGATGACGCTCGTGACGATTTTTCTCGGCGGCATCGCGATCCTTGCCGACTGGAGCCGTCGCAGCTTCTATACCTCGCGTTCGAGTCGTCGCCTGGCAACTAGGAATGTGCTGTTGCTCATTCCGTTGTTGGTCCTGATCGCGCTTTCGCCCCTGATCGCGCGGCTTCTCGCGATGGCCGTGTCGCGCCAGCGGGAATACCTGGCCGACGCGACCGCGGCACAATATACCCGCAATCCGCGAGGCCTCGCTGAAGCCCTGGAAAAAATCCGCGACTCGGGAATGCACTTTCAAAAAGCAACCCGCGGTACTGCCCATCTGTTCTTCGCCAATCCGCTGCCTCGACCCATCGACGATCGCCGGGGTAAGCTCGCGGATCTGTTCTCGAGCCATCCGCCCATCGAGAGCCGAATCAGGTTGCTCTATCAGATGGCCGGTATACCCCGGTTTTCCAGGACCAGGTCGACGATCCAAAGCTCAACGGCTCAGACAATTTTCTGACTCGGAGGGCCGTTTTGCTGAGCTGTCCACAATGCAATCATGAAATGGCAGAAGTGGTCGTAAGGGGAAATCCCGGCTCGCTCATTCAACTCGATCAATGTCAAAATTGCGGCGGTATCTGGTGCGATAAGTGGGAGCTGTTTCCGGTTGATTTTGCCGAAGCTGATCGTCTGGAGCCGATGAACGAAAACCGGCTCCGGGAGGCAGTGAAGCTGCCGGCGAAAACGCTCTACTGCCCGCGTTGCGCCGACGAACTACACGTGTTCGCCGATCCAATTCTCCCAAATGACATTCAACTCTCGCGCTGTCGGCATTGCGACGGTATCTGGCTCAATCGCGGTCAGTTCCATCGCTACAAAGAGTTCCAACAGACCACACGCGCAGCCAAGATGGACAAGTCAGCCATTGTCCGCGCGCTGCCGGCAGCGATGGCCGATCCCGAGAAATGGGTGCTTACCGGAACCAAGGGAATTTATGCCTATCCCCGAGGTGAAGAACCAGGCGACGAAACGATCAAACAGAGCCTTGCCGGCGCAGCCAAGCTAATCGTAGAGACCCTGGTGCGGGCGATTCTTGGCCTCTGATGCTTAAATCGCGATCAGGTCGATCTCCACAAGCGCGCCGCGCGGTAACTCGGCAACCGCTACGGTGGAACGGGCAGGTTTCGCGCTGTTGAGATACTCCCCATAGACCTGGTTCATTGCTGCAAAATCCGAGATGTTTTTCAGAAATACGGTGGTTTTGACGACGCCTTCGAATGAGGACCCGGCCGCGCTGAGAACAGCACTGAGGTTTTCCATCACGCGGCGTGTTTGAGCGGTAATGTTTCCCTCCACGAGATTGCCAGTGGCTGGATCAAGCGGTATTTGCCCGGAGACGTAGATAAAATCACCGACTTTGATCGCTTGCTCGTACGGGCCGATCGCTTTCGGGGCGCTCTGGGTGGTAACAATTTGCTTTTGCATCGGAGGTTCTCCTTCACTTGTGCTGCCGAGAAAACTATCCGAGTACCCGTGGTTCGCGCAATCACTCGTGCCCCGACGCTTGCGGCGGGAGCGCCGGATATGATTCATTGAACTTAGGCTATGAGATTAATGACGGCACACAAGATCCTCATCGGCACCGCCACCGTGTTTTTTGTATTCTTTTCGCTCTGGGAGCTGAATAATTATGCCGGAAGCGGCGAGTCATGGGCGTTTGCGCGCGCCGTTTTGTACCTGCTGGTTGCCGTCGGATTTGGCGTGTATCTGAAGAAACTGTCACGGTTGTATCGTTTGCGATAAGGTTTTGTGGATAGAGCGCCATTCTTAGTCGAAGTCTCCGAACAACAGATCCGTCGGGAACGGCAAAAAGCGCGCGAACTGCGCGAGAGCGGCTGGTGGAAGCGCAAGCGAGCCACAGGGATCTGCCATCATTGCGGGAAAAAGTTTTCGCCTCGAGAGCTGACCATGGACCATTTGGTGCCGATTGTGCGCGGCGGCAAATCGACCAAGGGCAATCTCGTGCCGAGTTGCAAGGCATGCAATTCGGAACGAAGATACCGACTGCCCTTCGAAACCGGAAGATAGTTTCACTTGCGGGATTTTTCCCGGTTCACTAAGATCGTTTCGCCGGAGGTCACTCGTCATGACAGCCGAAACATTTTTAGTTCGCACGATGTCCGACACGGTGGAGACCGACATTCGCCGCGTGCACGTGATTGCCAACGAGATATTGCCCCGTTATGGTCTCGCGACAGTCACTTTCGAGCAGCTCAGGCGGATTGCCGATGGGCCGTTTGATCTATTTCTGATCCCGATCATATTTGCGGCTGAATATGAGCACGATCGATCGCTGCCATTCAACGAAGCCAAACGGGTAGAAATCCGGAGACAGGCACTCGAGATCGCGCAAAAACACAGATTCGACGTCGACCCGCCAGAATTTATCGCGGGTATCGAAGAATCATTGAAGGAGACCAAGGCGGCGGGCTTACGCAACGTGCTGATGACGACGGGCGGCCGTCGTTACAAGCACCAGGCGATGGATAGAATCGGCATCGGCGCTTACTTCGAAGAGATCGTCGATCGAGACGAGACCTATTACGCAAAAGAACAGGGGCTCTACTATTTATATCGCAAGCACAAACCAAAACACATGCGGCTAGTCCTGCTCACGGGAACCGCGAGTTACGTCAGGGCGGCGAATAACGCGCATGGATGCAAGGTCGGGGATAGCTATCTTGAAGTCGTCCCGATCGCTCTAGCCACGGAGCATTCGTACAACGACGAAGAGACTTTAAGAAATGCCAAGCCGGCCGCGCTGATCCACTCGTTCGAGGAATTGATGCCGGCCCTGGAAAAGCTCGCGCCTTTGGGATGAAGCAACTCCAACGTCGCAGCAGGCACATCAAGATTCCACGTCAAAGGTGCGGCACCAACCGCGGTGACAGGTACGCACCGCCGGAAGCCCTATTGAAATCATGGACCTCGCACGAACTTTTCTGGATGCTCGCGTCACTGTAAAGGTGGGCGACATCACCAAGGAAGCTGTCGATGCCATCGTTAATGCGGCCAACGGTACGCTGATGGGCGGTGGCGGGGTGGACGGCGCGATTCATCGCGCGGGTGGACGCGAGATATTAGAACAGTGCCGGGACATTCGCCGAGTTAGATTTCCCGATGGTTTACCGACCGGCCAGGCAGTTATCACCACTGCCGGCCGGATGCCCGCCAAGCACGTCATTCATACCGTCGGTCCCGTCTACGGCAGTGGCGGTGAGGCGAAATCTCAATTGCTGGCCGCGTGCTACGCCGGCTCGCTTGCCCTCGCAGTAGAGAACGGGCTTCGCAGTATTGCGTTTCCGGCGATTTCGACCGGCGTTTACGGCTATCCGATGAACGAGGCCGCGGTCGTGTCATCGACGACCATCGAGCAATTCTTGCAAACCGAAACAACCCTAGAGGATATTCGTTTAATATTTTTCGCGCCGAATGCTGCCGAAGTTTTCCTAAAGCATCAACGGTTTAGCCAGTAACAAGAGACGTCAGTTACATTATTTTTAGATTTCGGATTTTAGATTTTTCGATGGTCCAAGAACATATGTCGGGGTTCGCAAAAGCCGTGCGGGTCGGAATCGATGGCGTGTTTTATTCGCTTGCCCAGGTCCCCGATCTGGTGCGCTATGGGTCGAAACCGCTTCGAGAAATCCGCGCGAATCCAGCGCTCGGTGACAAACTGAAACAAAAACTGCGCGATTTCAATGCCGCGGTCGCCTATGCGCCGCATCAGGCTTACATCGGTAATATCGCGCCTGAGCAGCTCGGCGCTTTTCCGAAGCCGTGGTACGAGAAGCTGATCGAAGGCGCGACACCCGAGGGTCGTTTCGGTGATATTGTCGATCAAAGCAGGCTATACCTTCTGCTCGCGCGCGGTGACCAGTTCGATCTACTGTCGCTCGAAACCGATTGGTTTCAGGAAAACGACCGCCGGACAGGTGCGCGTGCACCGAAATTGCGTTCCACAACTCAGCTTCAAGCACTGTGCGAGGACGGCGCTTTGCCGCTGTATTCGGGCGACCGGTTGATCGGAGCTTTCGAATCAGCCCATCCGGAGGATGCAAGTTTAGCGGCGGAGGTGTTGCTTGAAAATCTCGCCGCCAAGGTGAGCGCGGCGCATTCTTTGCGCTCGGTCTGCAAACGGCTTGACCTCGATCCCAGGGACATCGATTTGGTCATCAGTTGCTCGGAAGAGGCGGTAGGCGACCGCTACAATCGCGGCGGCGGCAATTTGGCGAAGGCCATTGCCGAGCAAGTCGGCTGCATCAACGCTTCAGGTTGCGACGTCAAGGCGTTTTGCGCCGGTCCGATGTACGCAATCGTGCAGGGTGCGAGTCTCGTCCAATCCGGTGTAGCGAAAAAAGTCGCTGTGGTCGCGGGCGGATCGTTGGCAAAACTCGGTATGAAATTCGAATCGCACCTGAAAAAGAACATGCCGGTTTTGGAAGATGTACTGGGTAGCTTTGCGGTGATTCTTTCTGCGGCAAAGCCAGGCCAGCCTTGCGTGCGTCTCGATTCCGCTGCTTTCCATCCGGTCGGAGCCGGCGCTTCGCCCCAGGCGATGGCGGAAAATCTGGCGGAAAGACCGCTCGCCAAATTGGGCATGAAGCTGACCGATGTTGACCGTTATGGCGTGGAGCTTCACAATCCCGAGATCACCGTGGCATCGGGCAGCGGCGATGTGCCGCGGACAAATTATTTGACCTTGGCGGCATTGGCGGTGATGCGCGGCCAAATTGCGAAGGCGCAAATGGAGGATTTTGTCCGCACTCGCGGCATGCTCGGCTATGCACCGACTCAAGGCCACATCCCGTCGGCGATTGTTTATCTGGGACATGCCGTCGAGAGGCTTCGGGCACAACAAATCCGCCACGCGCTTTTGATCGCGAAGGGGAGCCTGTTTCTCGGCCGGATGACGCAACTCTCGGATGGTTGCTCATTCCTGGTCGATCGGAATGACGATTAACGCAGGAAAAGAAAAATTTGAAAGTCCAAATTGGAAATCCGAAACGGATCTCAATGAGCAAAACCGAAAATGCGTTGTTCGAAAACTGACCGATTGGGGAGGTTCAAATTTGAATCTGGTGCTTTGAATTTCGATTGTCCGCTAAAACTTGGAGGTCAAATGCTCAAGGGTAAAAAAATCATTGCCATCGGCGAACGCGACGGAGTCCCCGGACCGGTGATTGCTGAATGTTTGCAAGGAGCCGGATATGACGTCGTCTTTCAGGCCACAGAGTGCTTTGTTTGAACCGCCGCGGGCGCGATGAACTTTGAGAACCAAGGAGTCATCAAGCGCCTGGCGGACCAGTATGGTCCGGAAAATCTCACGGTTATCCTAGGGAATGGCGAGGCCAATGGCGTGGAAGTTTTCGCGGAAACCGTAACGGAAGGAGATCCGAGCTACGCCGGACCGCTTGCCGGAGTTGCGCTAAAAATACCCGTCTATCACATTCTCGAAAATGAAGTGATGAGCCAAGTGCCGGAGAGCTTACGCGAAGAAAAACTCCAACTTTCGGCTCTGGTCGTGGATGTGGATCCGATGCATCAGGTGCTTGAAGCGTCACGGAGAAAAATCTAATCGTTGAAGCCGTTCAATCGGTTTAACAAGTTAAATCGTTCAAAGGGTTGCGTTTTTTTTGACTGACAAATTGAACCGCTTGAACGGTTTGAACGACTTGAACGTTGAGTGCCATAGAGGCTATTTTCGCGATAATCCTTTGATAAACCCCGAGTCCTCCAGTTCCTTCACAAACCGCCCATCGATATAGTCCTTAACATCCGCCTGGCCCGCTTTGGGATTTTTTTCGGCCATATCCTGCAGGACGAGCTGATAGCCGTCGGCCGGAGGATACGGCGCATCCGGCATAAACTTTACGTGCCAGTCCCACGCCTCTTCGAGAAACTTCCGGTCTTCGACGCGCGAATATTTCCGCATGATCTTGATGGTGTCTTCCTTGTGAGTTTTAAAAAAATGAATCGCTTCGACGTAGGCGCGCATGTAGCGGCGCACGAAATCGGGATTGTCCCGGATCAGTTTCGTTGATGTGAAAATCCCATTCTGCGGAAAGGGAATCTTGAGCGCCACCATGTCCACGACGGTCGGGTAGCCGAGCTTTTCACCCATGGCTTTACCGGCTTCGGTAACGACCGTGAAATCGACAATGCGCTTCTGCAGCGCCACCATACGCTCGATCGAGCCACCGATCACGCGCAGATTCACATCCTTCAATGGATCAATGCCGATCTTCTTAAGCCCGACTTTGAGCGCGAACTCGGCCGTCGTCCCGGCGATGTGATTGCCGCCGATTTTACCGCGCAGGTCCTCGGGTTTTTTGATGTTGGGCTGCGCCACCAAATAATAGGGCAAAACGTTCACGTTGCCGGCGATGGCGATCACGTCACCACCGGCGAGGCGTGCGCTCGCCAGCCCCGGCCCGCCGCCTTCACCGATGGGAATCTCACCGGCGAGAATTGCTTGAATGCCGCGGATGCTGCCGGAGATAAAAATAATCGTCGCGTCGATGCCGTGCTTGTCAAAAATTTTCGCATCCTTGGCAACCCACAGCACGGATGAAGAGCCTGGCGTCGTCGAAATGTAAGCCGTGTTGAGTTTGTCTGCGGCCCAGGCCGCGTGCGCGCAGATCGTCCCGACCAACAGGATCAAAACAAGAACCGGCGATTTGACTTTCATGGATTCCTCCAGACGTGTCTAACTCGGAGTCAAACTACACCATTCGCGCGCCGCAGAGCAAAGAGGCGCTCGCCGCGTTGACTTCGAGGCTCTTTTCCACTTGAATCGAAACGTGAAGAGATCAGTCGATTTAGTGATGTTTGACCTGGACGGAACATTAGCCGATACCGGACAAGACCTCGCAAGTTCGGTAAATTTTACGCGCGGACAATTCAATCTTACCTCATTGGCGGCGCAGTCTGTTTATCGTCATATCGGGCGCGGCGTCGATCACCTGCTCAAGCATGCGATCCCGGAGCTGGGGCAAAATCATTTCGAAGAGGTCCGTGACGTTTTTCTCAGGCATTACGAGGAACACTTGCTCGATCAAACGGCGCTCTATCCGGGTATTCGTAAAGCGCTCGATGACTTCAGCAACAAACGACGCGCGGTGGTGAGCAATAAGTTTCATCGGCTCGCGGTCAAGCTTTTGGCAGGCCTGGGCGTGGAGAATTGCTTTGACGCTATCTTGGGGGGCGACAGCGCAGCGGAAAAAAAACCGGACCCAGCGCTGTTGAACGCGGCGTTGAAACAGTTTCGTTTGCCCGCTGCGCGCGCGGTAATGGTCGGCGATGGCGATATCGATATCGAAGCCGGAAGACGCGCAGGCGTCATGACCTGCGGCGTGACCTACGGGCTCGGCGACAAGCTCGAGCTAATCGCTGCACGCCCCGATGTGCTCATCGATCAGCCAACCGAATTGGCCGATTATTTCCTTTGAAGAATAAAAGGAGGTGAATCATGGCGACAGTTCCAGAGGCGTACAAAGAGCTTTTTGTCAAAGTGGCATTTGCCCACCTAGCGACGCTGATGCCGGACGGCAGCCCGCAGGTGACGCCCGTCTGGGTCGACTATGACGGCACTCATGTCCGAGTGAATTCCGCCAAAGGACGAGTGAAAGACAAAAATATGCGCCGCGAGAAACGGGTCGCGCTTTCGATTCAGGACCCGGACAATGCCTATCGCTACATCGCGGTCCGAGGAGAAGTCGTCGAAATTACCGAGGAGGGCGCGGACGCGCATATCGATGCTCTTGCCAAAAAATACCTGGGCAAGGAGCGCTACCCTTTTCGCGCCCCCGGCGAGGTCAGAGTGATCTATAAAATCCGTCCGGACAAAGTCTCGACCTACGGCTCGTAGCTGCTTTGCACGAACTCTTAGCGATCGGCTCATCAGGCGCGGCATTCGCCGCAGAGCTCGTCGAGCGGTTATTCAACCGCGCAAACGGCGCCGCTGTTGGAAAATTTATTGAGCGCCGCCAAAGCCGCCACCTTATAGCACTCGGCGAGAGTCGGATAGTTGAAAACCGTGTCGACAAAGTAGTCCAGCTTGCCGTGGTGAGCGATCACCGCTTGACCGATGTGGACAAGCTCGGTGGCGCCTTCGCCGATCACATGGACGCCGAGGAGCGCACGGGTTTCGCTGTGAAATAAGAGCTTCAGCATGCCCACCGTATCACCGATCAGCTGCCCGCGCGCGATCTCGCGATAGCGCGCCACGCCGACTTCGTACGGCACACCGTCCCGGGTCAACTCGTCCTCGTTTCGTCCGACCATGGAAATCTCGGGAATCGTAAAAATGCCGTAGGGCAGCAGGTGGGTGGAAAGATCACAACCGAGGCCGAAGGCATGGCATGCGGCATGGCGTCCTTGCTGCATGGAAGTCGAAGCCAGGGCAGGGAAGCCGACCACATCGCCAACGGCGTACACGTGATCGAGCGAAGTCTGATAATTCTCATTTACTTTGAGCCGTCCACGGTCATCGGGGTGAACCCCGATGTTTTGTAGGTTGAGATCTTTGGTGGCCCCGACCCGGCCCACCGAATACATCAAAAGCGGCGCGCTGATTTTCTTGCCGCTCTTCAACTGGATCGCGACCGAATGATCGGCGGATTTTTGGATCCCGACCACTTCCTCGTTAAAGCGAAAAGTGACGCCCACATTGCGCATTTGATATTGTAGAGCTTCGATCAGCTCGCTATCGACAAATTCGAGCAAGCGCGGCCGCCGCTCGACCAATACGACGGGAATTCCCAAGGTCGCGAGAATCGAAGCGTATTCGCAACCGATCACGCCGCCGCCGACAATGGTCAAGGATTTGGGCAACTGCTTGAGAGAAAGCAAGCCATCACTGTCGATGATCGATACGCCATCGAAGGGAATTTCCGGTGGGCGAGCCGGCTCGCTGCCGACGGCAATCACGATATAGTCGGCGGTGTGCTCGTCCGTTTCCGATTCCTGCCTGATCGAAAGCCGGTGTGGGTCAAGAAATGATGCCGTGCCGATGATGAAGTCGACAGAATTCCTCAGCAACTGGTTTTGAATGACTTCCTGTTCGGCTTTGATGACGTGATCACATCGTTGAGCGAGATCCTCGAAAGTAATGTCTTTCTTAACGCGGTAGCTCGCGCCGTAAAGATTGCGCTGGCGAAAGCCGGACAGAAACAACACCGCCTCGCGCAGGGATTTGCTCGGAATTGTTCCAGTGTTGATGCAGATTCCACCAGCGACTCTTTTTCGCTCTATGACGCCGACTTTTTTGCCGATTTTGGCGGCTTGAATTGCCGCCTTTTGTCCAGCCGGCCCGGAGCCGATCACCAACATGTCGTAATGAGCCATGGCTTGTGTCCTGGATTGTGTAGCTACAGTCGTTGGGCAAGATTGGCGTTCTTGATTTTCTCGTAGGCACAGAGACCGATCGCAACATCCATAATACCGGTCCCTTGGAGCTTGAATAACGTAATCTGCCGTTGATCGGTGCGTCCCGATACCTTTCCGAGAAGCAAATCGGAGATTTCGTGCACCTGTTCCCAGGAGATGACTCCGTCTCTGACGGCACGAAAAATGTCGCTCTCATTGGCGCTCACGGTCGCCTTCGATGTAATGAAAACCGGCGCGGCCCGGCGCAATGTGACTTCGTCAATCTCCCGACGGATTCGAGTTTTATCCCCGTTGGCAATCGATGTAATGTGAACACCCTCGTGAAGCAATCTTCCGTCAAACACCGGCGTCGTCGAATTGGTCGCCGTGATGACGATGTCGACTCCTGCCAGAGCGTCCTCCGGTCTGGAGGCGGCTAGGACGGGAAGCGCAAGCTCGCCGCCGATTTTTTCCGCAAAGGCGGCCCGGCGTGCGGCGTTGGGACTGAAAACCCGCACCTGTGTCAGATTCCTGACCGCCGCGAGAGCCTTGAGTTGTGTTTCGGCATGAACTTGGCTCCCGAAAACAGCCGCGCGGCTGGCGTCTTTCCGCGCCAACCATTTGGCGCCGACGGCTCCCGCTGCGGCAGTGCGATTTTGATTGATCGCACAATCTTGAAAAAGAATCAGCGGCGCACCGCTTTCCACGCTGTACAAAATCACGGTTTCACGATGGATCCGCCGATCAAGATCGGTTTGCAGATAAGCGCCCATCACGCCGTGCACCGAGCCCGGCAGTACTCCAAAAATCATCCGATTGGGGTGATGAATACGTCGTCGCGGAAGCTCGTGACCACGGCCGAGAGCAACCTCTTTAAGAGTTTCCTCGATCGCGCCAATCATCTCTTTCATGGAAAGAATTTGATGGATCGGGGTATCTTTCAAAAACAGCATGGGTTGGCACTGAAGCCGACGTCATCTGCGATCGTAGCAACGCGTGCTTACCTCGGCAAGCTTGAAAATAGACCGGCCTGCGGATTTGTCCGTAATAGATGGATCGGAGTCTTACGGCAGACTCGGGTTCATCCGGCGTTCACAACGTCGCGCTAATCGGGACATGCCGTAACTGGAGGCCCAATAGACGAGCGCAATAAAGAAATAGAGCTCGAACGGACGAATTTCCCGATTGTTGACGATTTGCGCGGCTTTGGTGAGATCGACGTAGCCGATGATCGATGCCAGCGAGGTGTCTTTCAGCAGCACGATAAATTGCGTGACCAGCGCCGGGAGCATGTTGCGCAACGCTTGCGGCAAAATGATAAGCCCCATGGTCTGATTGCGCGTGAGACCCGTCGCGATGGCCGCCTCGCTTTGGCCGCGCGGCACCGATTGTATTCCGGAGCGGACGATTTCCGCCAGGTAAGCCGCTTCGAATACGACGAACGCGGTAAGTGCGACGCTATACTCCGGCAGCGATGTGCCGACGATGGTGGGAATCATGAACCAAAACCAAAAAATCACCATGACCAGCGGCACACCGCGAAAGAACTCAACATACACCGCCGCCGGGATATGGATCCAACGCGAACGCGCCAAACGCGCGAGGCCAATGAACGTTCCGAGTATGGAACCTAAAAAAATCGCTGGAATGGCAAGGCGAAGGGTGCCGCCGGTGAACGCGCCCAAGCCGATAAAGCCTTGGACAATAAGAAAGCCCAAGTTGTCGCCGATGACCCGAAGATCCATACCGTTTACGATTCCCCTGTGCCGCGCGCGATCATGCCGGGAATTGCCGTACGTCGTTCAATCTGCGACATGAGCAAGGAAATCGCCAGGCAGAGCACGAGATAGATCAGCGTTCCTGCCGCCAAAGCTTCGAATGCCTTTGCGGTATAGGTTTCGATTTGGCGGGTTTGAAACGTCAACTCGGCCACACCAATCGTCAATGCGACGGATGAATTTTTCAGCAGGTTGAGCGTTTCGTTTGTCGCAGGCGGCACGATCAGACGCAAGGCAATCGGGATGATGATCAAGCGGTAGGCCTGCAAAATCGTCAGTCCAGTCGATTGCGCCGCTTCTAATTGCGTTTTCGGAATTGCCTGAATGCCCGAACGGATCACCTCGGAAAAGCGCGCGCCGTGATATACGCCGAGCGCGACCACTCCGGCCCAAAACTCAGCGCCGTGGTCGAGGAGCCAATCCTGCAGTGTCTGGGGCAAGAACGGTGGAACCGCGAAATACCAGAAAAACATCCAGACCAGCAGAGGGACGTTGCGGAAAAATTCGACATAAGCGGTGCCGATCCAGCGGAGCAGCAGAACCGGCGCGGTGCGCAGAGCGCCCGAGAGTAAACCCAGCGCGATCGCCAGCAGCCACGCAATGGCAGAAATCTCCAGGGTCGTTATGACACCGTGAAGCAACCAGCCGCCGGTTTGACCGCTCCATAAAATATTCCAGCTGAAGCGATAGGTCATTTCAGATGAGACGCGAGAAACACGCAGCCAAGAAGACGAATGGAAAACGACTGCAAGTCGTTCCTGACATTATTTGGGAACGACTTGCATCTCCAAGAACCGCTTGGTTTCCGGGGAGAGGGGGTAGGGCACTTCACCCTTGGCACCGAACCACTTGTCGTACAGTTGAAAGTAGAGACCGGACGAGATCGCATCCATCAATGCGATATTGACGATTTGACGAAAGTCGGATTCGTTTTTCCTCAAAGCCATGCCGTAGGGCTCATAGGAAAAGAACTCACCCACGACGGCCCAATCTTCGGGTTTCGGCGCTTTTGCGCGCAAGCCGGCGAGCTGAATTCCATCGTTCGTGTAGGCCTGCACCTGTCCCTGCGCCAAGGCCTGAAATGCCGCGGGTTGATCGGGAAATTCGAGCAGCTTTGCAGTGGGTACGCGCTCGCGAATGAGTCTGGCGTTGGTGGATCCTTGTTGAGCCGCGACTCGTTTGCCCGCGACACTCTGAATGTTTTTGATCGGGCTACCCTTTTTCACGAGAAATTGAGCCCCCGTGACAAAATACGTTAAGCTAAAATCGACTTGATCACGTCGGGACTGCGTGTCCGTCATGGTTTCGGCAATCAGATCGACGGCGCTCGATGTGAGCAGCGGAATCCGAGTCTGCGGCGCAGACTCTTTTTTTTCCAGCTTGATTTGCTTGTTGAGCTTTTTAGCGAGAGCGGGAACGACGGCCTTTTCCACCAGCTCGATCGAGAACCCGACCCATTCATTGTTCTTGTTGACGTAAGCAAAGGGCGGTGATCCCGTCCGGGTGCCGATGACGAGAACGCCGCTCTTATCAATTTTCTCGAGAGTTTGAGCGCTGACCGGAGCCAAAGATGCAAACAACATTGAAATGACCCAAACGCCGAGGCATCGAGCGGGTATCATCGTGAACTCCTAATGAGAAAGAATCTTGCTTAAGAACTGTTGAGCGCGCGGCGATTGCGGCGCGGCAAAAAAACTCGCGGGCTCACCGGTTTCAACGATTCGTCCCTGATCCATGAACACGATTCGGTGCGCGACGCGCCGTGCGAAACCCATCTCGTGGGTGACCACCATCATCGTCATGCCGTCCTGCGCGAGCCCGGTCATGACTTCGAGAACTTCGTTGATCATCTCAGGATCGAGGGCCGAGGTCGGCTCATCGAAAAGCATGATCTTCGGCTTCATCGCGAGCGCTCGCGCGATCGCGACGCGTTGCTGCTGTCCTCCGGAAAGATGCGCCGGGTAGGCATCTGCTTTATCGGGAATGCCGACTCGCTGCAAAAGATCCATGGCGATCTTTTTAGCTTCGGCTTCGGCAAGCCCTTTTACTTTGATCGGCGCCAGCGTGATATTACGAAGCACGGTCATGTGCGGATAGAGATTAAACGATTGGAACACCATCCCGACATTGGCGCGTAACCGTACCGGGTCGAGTTGTGCATCCGCTAAAGACAGGCCATCGACAGCAAGAGAACCGGATTGAAAAGTTTCCAGCCGATTGATGCAGCGAATCAGAGTGCTTTTACCGCTGCCGCTCGGCCCGCAAACCACAAAGACCTTGCTCGCTTCAACCAAAAGATCAATATCCTTGAGCACGTGAAGCGAGCCGAACCATTTGTTCACTTTGCGAAACTCGATCACAGCGGACGAACCGGATGGGAGAGAAGATTGCAAATTGTTGAGCGGCATACTATATGAACAACGGTTTTTTTCAACCGCGACCGAGACCGCGGGCGCCGCGTATGAGCAGCGCCATGTTGGCGTCAGCCGAATTCCTATCTGACCTTCAGCAGAGACAAGCCCTATCATGTACGTCTACCTGCTTCGCCATGGCGATGCTGTCGCCCAGCTAGATGACCCTAAACGCCCGCTTTCGGTGAAAGGACGAGGGGACGTCCAGCGGACAGCCAAGTTGGCCCTTCGAGCGAACATTCAAATCGCGGCCATTTATCATTCGGGAATTTTACGAGCGTTCGAAACCGCGCAGATCATGGCCGATATTTTGGCGCCGCCACGCGGTTTGTATTTGCATCCCGGCCTGTTGCCCGAAGATGATCCGGCGATTGTGAAAGCCGAGCTTGACCTGATGAACGATCCGCTTGCTCTCGTCGGTCACTTGCCTCATCTCAATCGGCTTGCGGCGTTACTGACAAGCGGCGATGAAAGCCGTGCTGTAGTTGAGTTCAATCCGGCGATGATGATCGGTTTTGAAAGGAAAAATCAGCAATGGAAAATCACTTGGAGATCCGACTAGCCAGCAGTCTGATGCCTGGTTGACCGGGGCATGGCGATAGTCTAAAAGGAAATTGAAAGGTAGGCTCAATGGCTTCAGAGACTTTGACCATTATCGACAACCGGACCGGGAAGCAGTACGAAATTCCGATCAAAAATGGCGCGGTGAAGGCGACGGATCTGTTTCAAATCAGAGTCACTGAGGACGACGGCATCGTTAGTTATGACCCGGGGTTCATGAATACGGCGTCATGTCAGAGCAAAATCACCTACATCGATGGCGATAAAGGAATCTTACGATACCGCGGTTATCCTATCGAGCAACTGGCGGAAAAAAGCACGTATTTAGAAACGGCGTATTTGATTCTTCACGGCGAACTGCCGACAGCCTCACAGCTCGAAGACTGGACTCACAACATTACGTTTCATTCCATAATTCATGAGAACATAAAGAAAGTCATCGATAGTTTTCATCATGAGGCCCATCCGATGGGCGTGCTGATCAGCACGGTGGGGGCGCTATCCACTTTTTATCCCGAGGCGAAAAAAATCTTCAACGTCAAATCGCGGCAAGATCAAACTTACCGTCTGATCAGCAAAATGCCGACCCTGGCCGCATTCGCCTATCGCCATAGTCTCGGCCTCCCGTATGCTTACCCGGATAATGATTTGAGTTACACCGGGAATTTTTTGAACATGATGTTCAAGATGACTGAGCTCAAATACAAACCGAATCCGGTGCTCGAGCGCGCGCTCGATGTGCTGTTCATTCTGCATGCGGACCATGAGCAAAATTGCAGCACGAATGCGATGCGCGGTGTCGGCAGTTCGCAGGTCGATCCTTATTCCGCAGTAGCGGCTGCCGCCGCGGCTCTGTACGGACCGTTGCACGGCGGCGCGAACGAAGCGGTGCTCCGAATGCTGATGGGAATCGGCTCGAAAGACCAAGTGCCGGAGTTTATCAAAAAGGTGAAAGGGGGCGAGGGAAGATTGATGGGTTTTGGCCACCGCGTGTATAAAAATTACGATCCGCGCGCCAAAATCATCAAAGAGGTGGCCGACCAAGTGTTCGAAGTGAGAGGACGCAATCCCTTGCTCGACATCGCCCTCGAGCTTGAACGAATCGCGCTCTCGGACGACTACTTTATCAAACGCAAGCTTTATCCCAACGTCGACTTCTACTCAGGACTGATTTATCAATCGATGGGGCTGCCGATGGACATGTTCCCGGTGCTGTTTGCGATTCCGCGGACGTCGGGATGGATTGCACAGTGGGAAGAAATGTTGACGGATCCCGATCAGAAACTGGCGCGTCCGAAACAAGTTTATCTCGGGGCGCAAGTACGCGATTATCTTCCGATGGCGAAGCGTTCCTGAATCAGCGTCCTACCTCAAAGTCTCTTCAGAAAAAATTACCTTTTCCGACCAACTGTAAAATCGCTCCAAGCGAGGCTCGTTGAAATCATCGGACCGGCGGCGAGAAACTGCTGGCACGATCGACAATGCGCGACGCCACGCTGCCTGTGAGATATAGCGGAGCGCGAATCAAGCGCTTTCTCGATCAGCTGAGCCGCCCAGCATAGGTTTGAGCTGCTGAAGCGCTCGGCTTCTAACGAGTTCTGTGACGCCTTCTGTCGGTGGGGTTTTTTGATAGAAAGATAAACCACAGGGTTAATTTTTTAGAAAGCCCAATACCAATTTCGCGGTCTGTTCGGGGCTTTCGACGTG
>JBIOXP010000366.1:0-4442 GCA_044869705.1 Binatia bacterium
CAACGACTGGTTTGCGCAGAAAAAAACCGACGAGCTGCCGATCGAGAGAAGTTGGTTCCGAGCAAAGTTGCGTCAGCTGGGCATGCACCTTGCCGTGCCGTTGTTTGCCACCCTCGGAACCGGTCCCTTGATCGCGCATTATTTCGGCCATCTTTCTCTCGCCGGGTTTGTCGCGAATCCCATTATCGTTCCGCTGGTCGGTTTTGTCGTCGTGCCGTTGGGTCTTGGCATCGGGTTTCTTTCTCTAGCGGCTCCGCAGTTTGGCAGCGGCCTGGTTTGGCTGGCGGAAAAATTGGCCGCGCTGACCACTTCGCTGGTCAACCTGCTGGCGCATTTGCCGTTGGCCAATTTCGGCGTGCCGTCTCCGAACGGGCTCGAACTGGTGCTGCTGTACGCTTTGCTGATCGCCTGCCTGGCGCTCAGAAGAAAAATCCATTTGGTCGTGGCTCTGGCTATCGCCATCGTTTCGCTCGGCGCCACCGGGGCATACTGGTGGGGTGAACGGCTGCAGCGACGCGAGCTGCGGATCACTCATCTTAATGTTGGGCAGGGCGACGCGGCCGTAGTCGAATTGCCCGGGTCAAAAATTCTTTTGATCGATGCCGGCGGCGCAAGCACATCGGCTTTCGATACCGGTGAAGCCATCATCGCGCCATTTCTGCGCTCGCGAAAAATTCATCGGGTGGATTATTTGGTCGTGACTCATGCGCGCATCGATCGCTACGGCGGGATGCGGACGATCGTCAACGAGTTTACACCACGTGAATTCTGGTCCGGCTCAGCCAAGGGGCTAACCAGCCGCTTCGACGATTTAGAGGACGCGCTCGCGAAAGCGGCAGTCAAGCGGGTGACGCTGCACGATGACAAGCCTTGCCGAGCGCTCGATGGCGTAAACGTATGCGTGCTCCATCCTCGACGGGACAATCCCGGCGAGACTCCGGCGGTGATTCGTTTGGAGTATGGGAGCCTAGGTTACTTGTTCACAAGCGATATCGATGTTCACGACCAAGCTTGGTTATTGCAGCGGCCGGAGAAAATCCGCAGCAGCGTAATGACCCTGCCCCGCCATGGCAACGCAGTCGCGAATCCACCGGAATTCATCCGAGCGGTAAACCCGAAATTGGCCATCCTTTCCGCCGGCGCCCGCAGCCGCGACGAAGCGAGCCGTAAGCTAATTGTAGAGCGTTATCGGAGCGCGGGCGTCGAAGTGCTCCGCACGGATGAAGATGGGGCAATTATCGTTGAGACAGACGGAAAGACTTTGCGCTATCTCGGTTTCAAAAGTGGCAGGCGCGGCGAGGTGCCGTTGTAGCTCCGTGCCGAGAAGATTACTGCCAAGGCGCAGAGCGCACGTAGCTCTTAATCCTGACTCGGAAGCGTTGCGCCTAGTTGAGTAATCGCTATTGCAGCGATTTTAACTCCTGGATGTAATCCTTGAACCCGGCCTCGATGTCGTATTCGGGCGTCCAGCCGAGCACCTGTTTGGCTTTCTCAATGACCATCGGCTGTTTCGCCGAGCGCGGCCTTTGGCCTGGAATGATCTCGACCTGGAGCTTTGGCAGTAATTTTTCCGCAACTGCGACCAGATCGTCGAATTTGATCACGACACCGGTACCGATATTGAGCGTGACCGGTTCCTTTAATCGTGCCGTGACGGCTCTGTCGAGCGCGCGCCCGAGATCTTTGTAATAAACGTATTCAAAGTCGCGCGCGACTTCCTGAGGGATCTTCACGACGCCGCCTTTGATACCGGTCTGCAGCATGTTCTGCACCATTTCGCCGCCGCCTGAGCCGCCGGCGAAATGGCCGACGCCGTACACGTTCGCTAGGCGCAGCACGATCAGCTCGAAACCAAACACCCGCTGATAGGCTTCGACCATCAACTCCTTGGCGACCTTGGAATTGCCATAGGGTTCTCCCGGACCGCGGCGAAAGTCTTCGTCGATCGGATTCGGCTCGCCTTTACGGCGGTCGTAAATTCCAAAGGTGCTGATCTGAACCAGGCGTTTTACCCCCGTGAGACGCACCGCTTCCGCAACATTGATCGTCCCCATGACATTGATCTGCAGCCCGGTATAGATCGGATTGGCCACTTTGCCGCCGATCAGACCCGCGGTGTGTATCACCGTGTCGCATTTATATTTCTGAATGGTCTCGATGATAGACGGCAAATCACGAACGTCGCGCTGCACGACCGTGACATTCGCGCTGCCGAGCTTCTGCGCAAGAAAGTCCTTGCGCGGCGCGATATCGTAAAAAATGATGGTCTCGCCGCGTTTTAGCGCATGCTGCGCGTACGAAGTGCCAACCAGTCCCAAACCGGTGATCAGTGTCGCGCTCATATTCGGTCCTCCGTCTTTTGCATTCAATTACTGCATGACCTGAAGAATGTCCAGGAGGAAATCGTACAACTTCCTTCGAGAGATCCCGATCGAGTGCGGTCGCGAAAGGAAAGCTGCCGGAGTGTCTCTAAAGAAAGGGCGCGGAAACTGCCGGTTGCAGCAACAGCTCAGGAGCTTTGATCGAGCAGAGCAATGACTAGAGTCGACGACACCTGTTAGAGGCGGCGCAGTTGCGCGTAGACGAGGTTCGACCAGGGAAGAAGAGCCGTTCGGCCGAATTCTGATCGGCGAACGACTCGTTCACAAAGGGCAGAAGGGACTATGCCGCGCGGTTGCTGGCCTGGGTCACGTCGGTCATAGCCGCACGCACTTTATTGCTATTTCTTAGGACGCGTTCACGCGCCGCGTCGGGATCTAAAGACAGGTGATGGCAAACCCAGATGAAACTGCCGATGGAATCTTCTCTCGAACAAAACCAGCGTCGCGCCGAACGAGCAATCGGATCGCGCGCGTTGATATCGCTTTGCGCCTGAAGTAGCACGTTGGCCCACAATTTCCGCTCTGGATCGGTTAACTGATCAGGTTCAATCATCGTTCTTGCTCCGTTTCGCGTTTGAACAATTGGGCTGTCGCGCGGAGTCATAGCAAGCTCAATGCCCATACGGCCCTGCGGTCGCACCGAGGGGGAATATCTGCAGTCGTCACGCCCAGTTGAGCGATTTTGTGCACTCGAAGAGTGGTTTAGTGGTTGTGCTTTTGGAAAGGAAAGAACTGGGCAGCGATTGACAATTTTGTGCAAATTCGCGGCGAAAAGCGTGTGTGCTCATGGCCCTACAAGCGTTTTTTGATCAGCAGGAGCGAAAATAGCGCTTGTGGCGGCCCTTTTGTCCTCTGCTGCGATGCGTGCGAGCTCAGACCGGTGCCGAAACAAAAAGTGGGGCTCGAAGATCGAGCCCCAGCATCGGATTGGCAGATTGCGACTAATCGTTGTAGTGGGATCTCAGGGGATCGATGGGATTTGTGCGACTCCAGCGGCGGCTGTCGTCTCGATCGCGGTAGTCGTTCCAACGATCATACCTGTCCCTGCGCCAGTCACGATCATAATAACCGTCGTGGTCGTAGCGGCCACGATCATAGTAGCGGTCCCGATCATAGTAGCTGTAGTCTCGCGAATGATGATATCCCCAGTGATCGTCGCGATCGTAATAACAGCCCATGAAGAGAGTTGAAGCGAATGCTGCAAAAACGATCGATGCGATTAGCGGCTTTTTATTCACGCCTTTCATACAGATCTCCTTTCCGTAGCGCGTTCTCGTTCTATGCTCTGTTAGGGGCAACAGCCATGCCAATCTGCTCATGTCGAAAAAACAGGTGCTTACGGAAGCGTATAGCTGAGGCTTTCCGAAAATCACTTCATTGCGTTAGCAGAACCAGGACGGCGCGGAGTACGGCGGCAGCACGGCTGTGAGTCGGCTTTTATGTGAACGCCTCCGCGCCCGTGGAATTGACAAGAATTCGGACGCATGATCCTAGTGGGAAAAGGCCGAGCAGGGGCTACGCATTACATGACCCATAACAATGTAACGATCGCGGTTGTTTTCGCATCGATCTTCGGTTGGGGTACGTTCGCGCTGTTTGCAGATGAGCCGGTTAAGCTCGTTCCCGTGTTAAAGATCAACAAAGAATACGACGAGCGCACACTCATTAAACCGTCCACTATTCCGAACGCAGGCAACGGGTTATTCGCTCTCAAGCCGATCAGAAAGGGTGAAATCATCGGCGAGTTGGGAGGCCGGCTGGTCACCGCCGAAGACTATCCTCCAGGAAGCCATTATCTGGCTTCTATTCCGGAATGTGCGTGGGAGGAAAGCCACCCATATAAGTATCTCGATAGCAAAGATTTCGGCGGGAATGTGAGCCGGATAAATTTTGCGCCGAGCCGGATCAATGGTGTCGAAACTCGCTTTCAGAATGCCGCGATCCGGCAGATTTGCGAGTACCCGTACTTTGTTTTCGTGGCTGTGCAGGATATTGAACCGGGCGCCGAAATTTGGACGAGCTACGGCCCACGCTACGACTATGATCGATTCATGCAGGAGC
>JBIOXP010000367.1:0-3277 GCA_044869705.1 Binatia bacterium
GATCGAGATTCAAGCGGTCGCGGTCGTGGATTAATGGACATCTGCATTCATCGTGTTATTTCGACCAAAGGCAATGTTTGTTAGGTCGGCAGTCCGTTAGACAACGCTAATGAACCACATTGACCAGGAGGTCACCATGCAATCGCCATTCAAAGTCACCGGTATCGATCATGTGGTTTTTCATGTGAAAGACCTCGACCGTGCTAAGAAGTTCTATATCGACTTTCTTGGCATGACCATCGATCACGAAAGCTCTTGGCAGTGCTTTCTTCACTGTGGCGGTCAAGGCATCGCTCTTTTCGAGGTGGAAGACGGCGACGACGTTCACGGCGGCAGTGAAGTGAACCACATGGCGCTGCGCTTAGCCGCTGGCGATTATGAAAAAGTCAAAGCAACGCTCGAAAATGCCGGCGTCAAAGTCCACGGCCGAAAAAACGATCCGCACTGCGTCTACTTCAGCGATCCTGACGGCCATCACCTGCAGCTCTTGATGCCGCGTGAGTGACCTCTAGGCTAGATGTTTCGTCAGTTTGATTCCGTTACCGTCGCTCTTACTGGCCAGCTCTTTTTCGTATTAGTCGTCGCCGCGATTCTGGCGCTGATCGCGTCGTACTTGCTGCTTCGCCTTTACCGGCGCGGCGTGATCAAGTCCATGCGCCGCGTCGGCAGCAACGAAATCTTCGAGCCGAAAGGGTATTTGCCGCCGGAGCCGGAGCACAAGCCGCATGATGCTCCGCTCAATTTCAATTTCCTCGCTCGCCGCGCGCTCAAAGCCAAGCGCGAGGCTGCCTCGCTTTATTGGAGCGCGATCCGCCGCCGTGCGCTCGCGGCTTTCGTCCACGCGATCGCCGGCTGCTGTTTTGCAGCCGTGATGAGCGCCGCGTTCCTGTTGGCGGGCAAGCTTGCATTCTCTCCTTTTCGCTTTCTGTACATAACCTGGGCGAACGCCTGGCCAATTCTCATTGCCATTGATCTCGCGGTAGGCTTTCGGCGCGGCAAATGGATCGGTTTGGTCGTTTACTTCGTGATCGGTGGCCTGCTGGGATCGATTTCACTCGCGAAAAGTCCAAACCTGAAGTTTGCAGAGTTGTTATATTTCTGGCTCGACGTCAACGCGCCTCCGACTATTCTCCTGCTGATCTTTCTAAACCGCCGGATCCGTGCCGTAGGCCCGCTCGTTTTGGTGTTTATGATTTTGGGCGTAACCGGCGCCACGTTTTTTGTGACCCTCATCGGCAACAATTTCAAACTGCTTAAAGTACTCAGTGATTTCACCTATTCAATCGGGCTAAGCGCGACCGGAACAGTGATCGCACTCCACTTACTCGGTTTTGCGGCGTTCGCGATTGTCGCTTGGCTAATACTCGGATCTCTACGCAGGCTGTATGAGAAGAAATATCTGAGCGAACATTCGATCACGGTCGATGCGATGTGGCTCCTCTTCGGTATCGCCAATTCGATCGGTCTCGTGTTCGAAGGACGCCTGTGGATTTTCAGCGGTATTGCCGCATTCGTCGTCTACAAGCTCATCGGAGCGGGCATGTTTCACCTGCTCCGCGTCCGGCGGCGAGCAAAAATAAACAGTCCGCGACTGCTGTTCCTTCGGGTCTTCGCTCTCGGCAAACGCAGCGCAAGCATTTTCGACGCGGTCGGCAGATTCTGGCGCAACATTGGCAGCATCCAAATGATCGCCGGACCGGATCTGGCCACTGCCGCCGTCGAGCCGCACGAATTCTTGGATTTTCTGAGCGGAAAACTCGACCGCCGTTTCATCGACTCCGGGCGCACGCTTGATCTGCGCATCGATCAACTGGATCTTCAACCTGACGGGGACGGCCAATTCCGCGTGACGGAATTCTTCTGTCACGACGACACGTGGAAACTGACCTTGGCGCGGCTCGCCGACGAAAGCGACGCAGTGCTTATGGATCTGCGCGCTTTCTCGCAGGCCAACGCGGGCTGTGTTTTCGAGATCAGCGAGCTCTTCAACCTCGTGCCGCTTCAGCGCCTCGTGTTCATCGTCGATGAGAGCACCGATCAGAAATTTATGCGTGAGACGATGTCGGAAACATGGAAACAACTGCGGGACCGCTCGCCAAATCATCGTCAGCCCGCCGGCGAGATTGCTCTGGTAAAGCTTGATCGAGGCGCTGGTATGAAAGATCTATTGCTTGCGATTTGTGCCGCCGCCGCGCGAAGAGCGTAAGGGGTGAGTGGTAACTCGTGAGGGAGATCCGCACTATTGCCTCTCGCCTGACACCTAACCCCTTGACGCCTTACCGGTTCTTAATGTCGGTCGTGGCCAAAGGTCTTCGTATAATCGCGCTGCAATTCCTTCGGAATAAATTCGTCTTCCAGTTGTAAGATCTTATTGCTCGGAAGAATCGGGTCCTGAGTGCGCGGCACCATGCCCCACGGACCTGCTTGAGCTTTTTTATTCCATTCTTCGAGTACGACGGGGCCGCGCTGTTTGAATTCATGGAGCAGCTCCCAGGTGGTTTGCAAGCCGTTCGCCGTGGTAAGACTCGGATACAAAACCGCCGCTGCGCCCAATTTTTCGAATTCTTCGAAGGTCGGCGATGGACGCGGACCGTAATAGGGCGCGATCACCGGCGCGGGAATTCGCCGGCAGGCTTGTTCGATCTGTTCGCGTTGAGTCAGCGTATTGACCCAGATCGCATCTACGCCCCCTTCTTTCACGTACGCGACGGAACGCTCGATGGCGTCTTCGAAGTTGCCGCCCTCCGATCCGATGGAATCGCAGCGCGCACATACCACGAAATCGGGGTCAAGCTCCTTTTTTGCTGCGACCGCAGCTTTGAATTTACCGATCGCCTCCTCACGCGAAATCAAACGGCGACCCGCGAGCGTTCCGGATTTTTTCGGCGCCTCTTGATCTTCGATATGAAGTCCGGCCGCGCCGGCTCGAATATAGGCTTGCACAGTGTAATAAACGTTCACCGCATTGCCATAACCGGTATCGGCGTCAGCGAAAATCGGTATAGCCGTCACGTCGGTGATGCGCCGCACGGCTTCAGTCATTTCACTCAGCCCGATCAGGCCGACGTCGGGATAGCCATAGACGTAGGCGCAAACCTGTGAACCCGACATAAAAAACGCTTCATACCCGAGCACCTCGGACATGCGGGCATGGAGCGGACTGAAACCGCCCGCCATGACCAACAGCTCTCGCCGCCTGAGAAGGTCGCCGAATCGCTTGGTAATTTTGTTTTCCATGAGAAACTCCTATCACAAAGGTTGGAGGTTCGAATAATCG
>JBIOXP010000368.1:0-15699 GCA_044869705.1 Binatia bacterium
AAAAAGTGCCTGGAATCGGCCCCGGCACGATGAAGCAAATCCGTTCGCAGGTGACCGTCAGCGGCAAAACCGCGACCGATAAGCCGGCGGAGAAAGGGACGAAAACGAAAACTTCCGAGGTCAAGAAGTCGGAAACGTCCAAAACGGATTCAATGAAGTCGGATAGCGCTAAAGCAAAAACCTCATCCGACAACGCAAAAAGCGATTCGATGAAGTCAGATACCGCTAAAACAAAGAGCGCCGACACATCAAAGACCGGCGATAAAAAGTAACGATCCGTCAATTTTTCAAGAACCCGCCGGAGCTACACCGGCGGGTTCTTCCCTGCAGACTCTCCGCAGCCGTCCATCTGACGTAGCCCCGACACACTCGTCCGCTGCTTGCGGGTTCCTGTATTTCTTTCCTTAACTGCCAAATTCCGGGCGTGTTAAGATATCTTCGGTTCGTCACGCCGCGTAATAATTCGCCCGGAGAGAATCATGACAAAAACCTGGATTGTCTGTATCGACGGCACCTGGAATGAACCGGGACAAAAAGACAAGGACCCGGTCACTGCACAGGAGGAAGCAGCGCCATCGAATGTGGTACGCACCTGGGAAGCGCTCGCGAACACCCTATTGGCCACGGAATTTTACTATGGTTCGATCGCTCCCATTCAGCCAAAGATTCTCTTTACGGGCGTCCAAGGCGAAGTCATCTATCTCGCCGGCATTGGCACTAGCGGCACGGTCGAGACGCATGTCCTTGAGGGAGCAACGGGTACTGGAACCTCCGAGCGCATTCGCGATGCCTACCGGTACCTCGCGGAACGCTATCGTCCCGGCGATCGCATTTATGGGTTTGGCTTCAGTCGGGGCGCCTTCGCGATTCGTAGTCTGATCGGGTTGATCGATCTCGCCGGTTTGCCGAAAGAGCCACGTGCTCTCAAGGAAGAAGAGTTGCTACAGATCTACGACGCTTACATGGACGGCAAACTCGTCGACAAAGCCCGCTACGGTACTGTCGCTACCGTGATCGACTTTCTTGGCCTATGGGATACGGTCGGCGCGCTCGCCTTCGGACGCACGCTCGGCAACTTCCATCGAGTTAATCCGGGCAACGTGAAGCGCGTCGCGCACGCCCTGGCGCTCGATGAGGAACGGGAGCGTTTCGAGCCATCGTTTTGGGATCCCCCCGCGACAGCGACAACTCAGGTCGATGAAGTGTGGTTCAGCGGCTGCCATACCAATATCGGCGGCGGTTATTGTGATGCCAACCTTTCGAACATCGCACTGTTCTGGATCCTCCAATCCGCGCGCGATGCCGGATTACCGCTCGATGCACGTGGTATTCCGGGGTTCGATTTGAAAGATCCGCGCGGGCTTCAGCGCGATTCCTACAAGGAATTCTACGGCTGCATGGGCTTGATCGGCGCTATCGCCGAGTCGTTAAATCTCAAACGGCAACCGCGGACAATCCGGCAGGGACAACGAATCCATCAAAGTGTCTTGGATCGGATGCACGAAGCGCCGGACCAGCAGCTCTATGTTCCGAAGGCGCTGTTCAATAGCCAGCCGTTATCGGCTGAATCCAATCCCGGTATTCAGCCGTGGGGTGGATTCTAGCATAAAGGACTCAGGACTGAGCCTTGAAGACCGCCTCTCAACTGTCATTGCTCCTCTGTTTCGCGACCGAAGCTCTAAGCTCGCCAATGATTTTAGCCAGCTCCTCTGGCGTATTTTGCTCGAGGTAACGGGACCGCTAACTTGATTCGTTAACCGGGCGCGGTTCCGCAATCAACCATCCGAACACGCCGGTCGCGGCAGCGAGCGTACCGGGCAGAGCCCAATGAAGGGTTTCGCTCCATGATCCGATCGCTTCGTGGACCAACGCGTCGGTCACCGCCAACTCGCCGGCAACCCACCCGAGGACAGCCCCGCCGAGCCAAACGATCCAACGGAAGCGGTCCATAAGACGCGCCAGAACGCTGCTTCCACAGATCACGATCGGGATGGAAAGCCCAATCCCGAATAGTACGAGCGTGAGGTCGCCGTGCGCCGTCGCAGCAACCGCTAACACGTTATCGAGACTCATGATCAGGTCGGCAACGATGATGATGCCGATCGCCTCCCACAGACTCGCGACCTCGCGGACGGTTCGCTCCTTCTCCCCCGCGGCGTCCTGACGCACCAGCTTGATGGCGATCCAGAGCAAGACAACTCCTCCGAGGGCCTGAAGAAGAGGAATTATGAGGATTTGAGTGATGACAGCAATAAGAACAATGCGGAGCACGACCGCTCCGATCGTTCCACCGATCAAGCCTACCAGCCGCTGGCGCGAGGGTAGACTGAGCACCGCCATCGCGATCACTAGCGCATTGTCTCCAGCGAGCGAGAGATCGATGAAAACAATGCCCAGCCAGCGCGCCCAGAACTCTGCTTGGAGAAGTGTTCGCATCACTCAGATTACTATCGACCGATCAAATCTCCCGCGGCGTGGGCGCTGCGACGGGCGACCCGCGCACTCGCCGCCACCACGGCCCGATGATCGGCATCAAAAAGAATAGAAGCGCCACGGCTGTGATCACCCCGGCAATCGGACGATCGAAAAAAATCACCAATGAGCCCTGCGACATAATCAGACTCTGCCGAAGCGCGTTCTCTGCCATATCGCCCAGGACCAAGGCGAGAACCAGAGGCGCCAACGGATAGTCGAGTTTTTTGAAAACATAGCCGATGACGCCAAAGATCAACATGTACCAGATGTCGAGCATGCTGTTGTGAACCGCGTACGATCCGATGGCGCAAAGCACGACGATCAGCGGCGTCAGAATCGCGAACGGAATTCGCAGAATAGCGGCGAAGAACGGCACGAATGCGAGCACCATCACAACACCCAAGATGTTGCCGGTGTACATGCTGGCAATCAGTCCCCAAACGAAATCCGGCTTTTCCGTAAACAGCAGTGGGCCAGGTTGCAGTCCCCAGATGATGAGTCCGCCAAGCATAACCGCAGCGGTCGGCGACCCCGGAATTCCGAGCGTGATCATCGGCAGGATTGCCGCGACTCCCGCCGCGTGCGCCGCCGTCTCGGGAGCAATCACGCCCTCGATCTCACCTTTGCCGAACCGCTCCGGCGCTTTTGAGAATCGTTTCGCGAAAGAGTAACTCATAAACGATGCGGGAGTCGCTCCTCCGGGTTTGAAGCCCATCCAAAAGCCGATCAGGCAGCTGCGAACGAAGGTGCGCCAATAGCGCGGCAAAATTTTCCACGTCTCGAACACCACGCGGGGATTCATCTTGCTGCTGACCCCTTTGAAACTCAGCCCTTCTTCGACCGAAAGCATGATCTCTGCAATACCGAAGAGCCCGATAACGGCGATGATGAAATCAAAGCCCTGCATCAGCCCGGTGAAACCGAATGTCATCCGCAACTGGCCGGTGACGATATCGAGGCCCACCGTGGCGAGGATAAAGCCGATCATGATTGAAACGATCGTTTTGAAAGGATTGCCGCCGCCCAAGCCGACGAACGCAGAAAACGTCAGTAGCTGGATGGCAAATATCTCCGGCGGGCCGAAGTGAAGGGCGACATCGGCAAGCAACGGAGCGAACAGCGTAATGAGCACAGTTGCAAACAGCGCTCCGACAAACGATGAAGTGAACGCCCCGGTCAGCGCCTGGCCGCTTTGGCCCTGGCGGGCCATCGGATAACCGTCGAACGTAGTGGCCACCGACCAGGGCTCGCCCGGAATATTGAACAGCACCGAAGTGATCGCGCCGCCGAACAGCGCTCCCCAGTAAAGCGATGTGAGCAGGATGATCGCGGAGGTCGGCGGCATGCGCAATGTGAGCGGTAACAAAATGGCAACCCCGTTTGCGCCGCCCAAGCCAGGCAAAACGCCGACGATCGTGCCCAGCATGATTCCGAGGGCCGCATACAGCAGGTTCTCGTGCGCCAACGCCTGCTGAAAACCGAGAAAAAGATTATCTACCCCCATTCAGTAGCCCAACCAGCCTTCAAGCGGGCCTTTCGGCATCGGTACCAGGAACCACAATTCAAAGATCATGAAAGTGACTACCGGCACCGAAACCGCGAGCACGATCACTGTAACCCAGGAATGGCGTCCGACCCATTTCATATAAATAGCGAGGTAAAGCGCCGCCGCGACATACAAGCCGACAAATTCGGTCAGCAACACCATTGCTGTGGCCGGCCCGATGACTTTTAATACCGGACCGAGTTGTTCGAGTCTGATGAACGTTTCAACACGCTGGTGCAGCAAAGCCTGAACTAGGATTACGGTGCAGGCCGCTATCATGATCAGCGCCAGCCAGAATGGAAAGAATCCGCTCTGGGGTCCGTCGGTACCCCATCCAATACCAAGTCGGATGGCATCAAAAATCACAATACCGCCCAACGCCATCAGGATTGAAGCGGTTATCGAATCCGCCGCGCGCATCTATTTTTTGAGCAATCCGCCTTTGGCCATTAAATCTTTATGCAACTGTTCGTTGGCTTCGACCCATTTGACGTACTCAGCGCCGGTTGCAAACGCAGGCTTCAATGCCCCGTCGGCCAGATATTTTTTGAACTCCGCCGAGTCATAAACCTTTTTCAGAAAATCGGTGTGCCATTGGACGGCATCTTTGGGAATTCCGGGCGCACCGAAGATGCCGCGCAGCATGAGATAGTGGATGTCGACCCCGAGCGCCTCTTTGACCGTCGGGATATCCTTCCAATTTCCCTCGGAAATCCGCGCCGTGTCGAAAACTGCTAAAGGCCGCACCCGTCCGGCTTTCCAATGACTGACACATTCGATGGGGTTATTAACGGTGGAATCGATATGCTTACCGACCAGATTTACGCACACCTCACCACCGCCTTTGAACGGAACATAGGTAAACTTGACTCCCAAGGCCTGCTCTAGCTGGATCGTGATGATCTGATCTTCTTGTGCCGAGCCCGTGCCGCCCATCTTCATTCGATTACTTCCGCCCGACTGCGCCTTTACCGCCTCGACATATTCCTTGGCGGTTTTGTACGGAGTTTCGGCATTCACCCAGAGAATGAATTCATCGAGGGCCATCCGTGCGAGGGGCGTCAAATCCTTCCAGTTAAATGGTACTCCGGTGTGTAACGGAGTGGTAAAAAGGTTCGACAGCGTAATGACCATCACGTGCGGATCGCCCTTTTTTTCCTTGACGTAAAGAAATCCTTCAGCACCGGCACCGCCTGACTTGTTGATCGGAATAAGCGGTCTGGGTGAAAGCTTGTGTTTTTCGGCGATGACCGCGATCAGCCGCGCCATTTGATCCGCGCCGCCACCGGTGCCGGCGGGTATGATGAATTCGATCGGCTTGCTGGGTTCCCAGGAGAGTGCAGGTTCAGTGATGAACAATTGCAGGGTTGCAAGCGCTAAAACCACGATACGAATGCCGCTGATCCTTTTCATGAAAGCCTCCTTAGATGCCATCCTTGTCGATTGTCATGGAGCAAGAGCGCCTGCTTTGATTCCACGGTGACTTTACATAATTCAAGACCGCGCGTTGATCAACTTGCCAATATACGGATAACCACCTCCAGCTATGGTTCCCGACCTCGGCTGAATATATAGTGGCACCCGTCCGATATAAGAACTAGGCCCGGTTGAGCCCTGCCCAGGCGCGTTCGGGGGATAAGCTTTCTTCCGAACGGCTTGGCGCTGCAGCGCTAAGCTAGGTTATGGTCCTCGCGAGCTCTGGAGATAACGGTGTTGGGTGCGCTCTACTTTGCAAGGTTTAAAAAATTGCTTAATCAAGGAGTCGCCATGAAAACACACTGGTCGCGCCGTGAATTTTTGAAGACCACCGCGGCTGCTGTCGTGCTCGGAACCGGCGAAAAGGCCTTCTCAGCCGGTGCTGGTCCAGTTCCGAAGCGCCGCTTGGGTAATACCGGTGCGATGGTTTCCTGTATCGGTTTTGGTTCGGGCTCGCGCTTCTGTTCGATCGAGAGCGAAGACGCGGCGCAGGCGCTGCTCGACAAAGCTTTCGCTTCGGGAATTAACTACTTCGATACTGCTGGCTCTTATACCCGGCGCGGCATCGAACGACTGAGTGAAAAACGACTCGGCGTATTCTCGAAAACTCGGCGTAAGCAAGTTTTTCTTGCCACCAAGATCGATCCGCGAGACCGCGACGGCGCGCTCCGTTCAGTGGAAACAAGCCTCAAGTTCTTGCAGACCGATTATCTCGACTTGATCCAGATTCATAGCTTGAGCAACCTCGCCGACCTCGAGCAGATCGGCAGCCCGGACGGAGTTCTCGCCGCCATAAAACAGCTGCAAGACCAAAAGGTCGCCCGCTTCATCGGAATTACCGGTCACAACGACGGCATGGCCATGACCGAGGCTTTGCGCCGCTATGATTTCGACACGGTGCTGATGGCGCTTAACGCCGCGCAATCCGCAAATCCGATCGCGCAACAGAAAATGCGGGCGATTCCTGGCTTCGAGGAATCGGCACTGCCGATTGCATTGCAAAAGAAGATCGGCATTTTATCCATGAAAGTCATGGGACAAGGCATGCTCGTCGGGGACGGCCGCGGGCGAGCAGCCGCCGCGGAACTCCTGCAGTTCAATCTAAGCCAGCCCGTCGCGAGCGTGATCATCGGCTGCGAGCAAATGACAGCGCTCGAAGAAAATATTCAGGCTGCGTTGAGCTTCACCCCGATGAGCGACAGCGCAAAACAGCAGTTGCGGGAAAAAGTCGCGCCATCGCGTTCAGCCTGGGAAAATTTCCTGCGCACGCATGAAGATTCCGCGCTGGCATGACGGTTCGACTGCTACTTCGGCTTTAGTCCAAGCTCTTTTTGCGCTTCTCTTAGGATCGAGAGATCCGCAATATCGCTGAGTGGGATTTCACGATCGATCTTGGCGGTTTTTTTCGCTTCATCGACAATCAATCGCAACCCGGCGTCCGGCAGAGAACCATCCTCGTTGAAACTGCGAATCGCGCTATCATAGTTAGCGTTTGCGGTTTCCCGATCGACTTTTTGCCATGCCATGAGAAATTGCACGGTCCCTTCACGCTGAGTATGAATGTAGCGATTGGCTTTGATCCCCGCTCGAATCACCCGTTTTACTTCATCGGGTTTTTCTTTAATTTTCTTTACCGTGGCGATCAGGCCGTCCTCGGGGTACGTAAGAAGCTCCGCAGCTCTGGCAAGGGAATTGAGTCCGAGCTTCGTTCCCCTGAAGTCAAATGGCGGCGGGATCAACCCCGCCCCGTAAAGACCCTGCTCTAGCGCGAGATAGGTTCGCTCGTGGGAGTTCAAATACACGTATTTTACGTCGCTGTCGGGATTCAACCCGAGATGCTTCAGCGATAACCTTGCGATGACGTCCGGCGAGCTGCCAGGCGGTGCGCCGACGCCGACGGTTTTGCCTCTTAAATCCTTGGCCGCTTTGAACTCCGGCCGTGACATCAAGACAAACGGCGGACAGTTCACGTAAGCCGCGACGACTTTGACCGGCAATCCGACGATCGCCGACTGCACGATAAACGCGATCGTGGTGTAGTAATCGATGTCTCCGCTCATCAGTGCGGATCTGCCGGACGGGCCGGTGATGCGAGCGATTTCCGCGTCGAATCCTTCCTCTTTGAAAAAGCCTTTCTGCTGCGCCAGCGGAAAGACCATCCAATGCACGACCTGTTGCGGGACACCGACTCTGATCTTATCGGCCGCAGCAGCTGCTGCGCTCGCGATCGACCAGATTGTCACCGCGGCCACAACGAGTCTCTTCATATGCACCTCCATGCAGCCTAACCGTTCGAACGTACCAAAGCCCATGCCTCTCGCCAAGGCTGCGCATTTCAAAAATTTACTTCGATAGGGCAGCCTTACACGCTCCCTACTCAGGACGGTCGGATGAACCGGATATCTTTTTTTGCCTCCATCCAGCACTTCTTGAGAAAGATATCTCTAGGGCTAGACTTTTATGATCTTCAGCGAAGGAGCCTATATGAAGAGGAACCGCTTTAAATACTCCTGTTGGTGGATTTCGTTCCTCTTGCTGGCCGGATGCGCGGCAAGCGCACAGATCACCAATACCCCTCGCTCCAGCATCGAGCAGGAACTGCTCGTTCGGGCTCTGGATCGCGCCATGACGAAGTTGGATGTTCAAAAACTGACTGACAAAACAGTAGCGGTTGAATTTTACGGTCTTACGCCGGATAAGGATTTCGCGCGCGAGTATTTTACAGCCTGGCTGCAAGCGCAGCGGGTACGGATCACTTCGGATTCTAGACTCGCAGAGCTCAAGTTGAAAGTCTTCGCCTCGGTTCTTGCTGTCGATCAGGGGCAATCGTTTCTTGGCTCGCCCTCTTTTACCGTGCCGATTATAGGTTTCGGCGTCCCTGAAATCCCTTTATTTAAGAACATCGAGCACAGCGGCCACGCCGAACTGAAGATGTCCATCGCGGATGCCCGGAGCGGCGAGTTTGTCGGCGAGTCTCTTCCCGCGCGAGGGACCACCATCCATGACGACTATACGCTCTTGATCCTTATTCATTTCACTCGCACAGATCTGGAAAAGCGACACTGGGATCTGGGCACGGACGAAATCACCGGGATGCACGGATAACGTTCCCCGTGTGCGCTCGGCGGCGTGCCAAGCGTTGTGTTTTCTCCCTAGATCCCATAGCCTGATTCCCGCAGCTGCGCACCATTTATGAAACCGGCCGCGCGTCTCAATTCCGCCACTCGAACTCGAGTCCTGCGCTCGATCGCCGGTCCGGCAGTTTTGTGCGGCTGCCTGCTCGTCTTCCACTCGCTCGCATACTCCGCTTGCCGCGATCCTGAGGTGGCGCGCGGCTTTGGGTCTGTGGCCCATGCCGCCAACGTGGACGCGACGATTCAGTACTTCGGTCACAATTTTTTTCTGATCACCACCAGCAAGGGAACTCGGATCGTGACCGACCCCTTGGGACCGGGATGGTACCCCAACCCCAATGTGGCGGCTGATGTGGTTACGGTGGGGAAAGAGATGTTCAACCACAACGCCGTGCAGATCGTGCTTGGGAATCCTCTGATTTTGCGCGGCCTCAAGAACTATGGCGCCGATTGGAACAGGGTCAGCACCAGCTTCAAGGATACACTGATTTATAACGTGCCCATCCACCAGAATGCCGAATTCATCGAGGGCATTCATGGCTCGGCGTTTGTGTTCGACCTCGGCACATTATGCATTGCTCACCTCGGTGATTTGAGCCAGAAATTGAATGAGCAGCAGATCAAATCCTTCGGCAAAGTCGATGTCGCATTGACGCCGATCGGCGGCGGGCGGACCATGGCACCCGATCTCGCGCGAGAAGTTCTCGCCCAGCTCAAACCGAAGATTGCGATTCCAATGCATCATCGCGACAGCCCGTATCTGATTCAGCAGTTTAGCGCGGGCATGAAAACACGCGCGTTGAATTCGGACACGCTCACGGTGAGCAAAGACGCCCTGCCAATTCCCACGGAAATTGACGTTCTGGTACCCCGCGGCGCTATGCTCTATCGCTGATCTTAAAAAAAGTTCCCGAGGCGATGGCCGCGATTACCAGCGGCGCTACGCGATTCGCTTCTTTGCAGATTTTCCCAACGCGACTAAAAACATCACGCTCTTTCCGGCTGCGTGCGGAGAGAAGAATTCTGTGACGTCATCGTCAAAGAACGTGAGCCCGGAAGCGCCGAGCCGCTGGGCGTAGGCGGCGAGATAAATTTTTCCGCCGATAATGGCGGCTTCGAGCTGCGCGGCGCGATAACCGCGGTTGCCGAAGCGCGCCAGAGCTCGATTGAGATCCGCGAGAAAATAAACATTTACGCTGCAGTCTGCCGGAATGTCCTGATCAAGGCCGAGATAACCGGCTTCGCGGCGGAAATCCCCTTCTTTCAACAATTCCAGCGCTTGTTGATCGCGCTGAAACACGTAAGCGCCTGACGCAAGTCCTTCCACAGCGTGAACGATTAAATAGATTTGGTTGAGCGCAGGCTCTGAAGTGGCGAGAAAATCTGCCGGGATGCCGCAAGTTGAGCCCTCGAGCACTGTCGAGAGCTGCGCAAACGTAATCGGCTCGCGCGCGAATTGGCGTGTAGAACCGCGTCGAACGATTACATCTTCGACCGTATCTTGCGGCAGCGCGGTATCGTTGAAGGGTTGAAGCGGAAAAAATCGACCGGCATCTTCGCCGTCCGCGCCCGACTTTTGGCGTTGCGCCGCTGGCGCCTTGCTCTCCCGCCATGCTTTCACTGCCGCGCCGCTCTCCAACGCTGACGCTTCGTGCATCGCCCTTATCGCCGGGTAATCTATTTCAGTTTTCGAGAGTGGCATCGTTTCTAGCTGTAAGGGTTCGAGTGGCAACGGCGCCGCCGCGACCGCATGCGGTGCCTTCCCAAGCGCCACCAGCGCAATCGGCGCCTCGCGCTCGGTATCCAAGCCGATAAGACGACTTACCGAGGCATCGGCGAAACCCGCGAGAAGATTCGCTGGTATTCCACGCGCCGATGCCGCGGCCAATAAGTTGGCGAGAATCGTCCCGGTGTCCCAGAAGCAATGCCGGTAAGCACGTGATTGATATTTCCACGCATTGCGCCAGAACGTGGAAGCGCAAACGATCACGCAGCGTGCTCTGGCGATCGAAGCTTCCTCGCCCGAGGCCCGGGCGAGGACTGAACGAAAATCGCCGTCGCGAAGTTTGCGAAGGGCAAAATCCTGCGGACTGAAGTGATAAACGCCTGCCTCGAGATCCTCAAGGACACCGACGACATACAGATCGATGTGATAGAGCGCGCCGGTGCAAGCGGCCGCGCGAAAAAGCATCTCACCTCCGGGATAAGTTCTGCGCCGGGTGATCCCAGCCGAGAGAAACAGAATTTCCGCGAGCCGCTGCCGCGTCACAACCGCGCCTTCCTTATCTGATGCGCTCGCGGAAACGGCCGAGAGTGCCGAAACCCCTGACGATGACAGCTCTTCAGGCAAGCGCAGCGGCTCGAGATCGCGATAGATCTTGAACGGCAGCGGCTGGTTGTCCCAATCGAGATAATGGCGATTGGCACGAATGCTTTGGAGCGAATGTTTCGTGCCGCTGTGATAAGCCCACGCTGCGCTGATCTCTTCGTTGTTCATGAGAAGTTTCCGCTGAAGTAAATTCGTATCACCCAAAAAGCGTTGGCGCCACCGGCCGCGTTCGGTCCGACAGAACCTTTCACCGATTTCAATTCTTTCGCGCGCCCCATATAATTGTTCCCGTGAAAAGGCTCCTCGTCTTCCAACATGTCGCGCACGAGATCCTCGGCACGCTCGATCCTCTGCTCAAGCGCGCCGGTTTTCGTATTCGCTACGTCAATTTCTCGCGCCATCCCGATCTGCAACCGAGTCTCGACGGCTATGACGGCCTGATCATCCTGGGCGGACCCATGAGCGTTAACGATTCGGACCGCTTACCGCACCTCAGCAGGGAAATGCACTTGATCGAGCTGGCCCTAAAGAGAGATCTACCGGTACTGGGCATTTGCCTAGGCGCCCAATTGATCGCGAAAACCCTCGGCGCAGCCGTTTACCCGAATCGGGAAAAAGAAATCGGTTGGTATGATGTGGCGCCAACCGACGATGCAAAAGACGATCGTTTGCTCGGCGCCTGGGCGCGGTCCGAAAAAATATTCCAGTGGCATGGTGATACCTTCGATATTCCGAGAACCAGCCGCCACCTCGCCTTTTCCTCGCTTTGCTCCAATCAAGCTTTCCGCTACGGCTCGAATGTTTACGGGTTTCAATTTCATCTCGAGGTCGAAGAGCGCATGATCCAACGCTGGCTTCGCGTCGAAGAGAACCGGATTGAGATCGCCTCACTGGGTGAAAAAATCAACCCCGACCGGATTCATGCCGAGACCGCGCTCCACATCCGCCGCTTACAGGAGCTGAGCGACCAGGTTTTCGGCGAGTTCATCAAACTGTTTGCGGTCGAAAAAAAGTTTCTCAGGCTGAGCCTGCGTTGAGCCCTAACGGCAAATCGCAAAAGCCGCAAACCTCTTATTTTGCTTAACGTGATCGTTTGTCGCGGGAAAGATACGCAAGCAAAACAAACAGCGTCACACCCTGAACGTCCGTTGCGTGCTCTGCGGGAACAGGGTTTCGAGCGCGATCGGCTGCGGGATCAGTCCCTGCTCGTGCATATAGCGCACGAACGTCTCGAGCGTACGCCGATTGCTCTCAAGCCCGTACGGCCAGAAGTCCTCGCCCATGAGATCCATGGTCTGGTAGGCGTGCTCGACGAGAAACGGCAGACTGAGCGGCAGCGCGCTTGTCTGGGTCAGGTCGGCCATCGCCAGATCCTTGGCTTCCGAGAACGCCTTGAACAGCGTAAAAGCGACCCAGGGATTCGCCTCGAGGATCTCTTTCTTTACGACCAGCGTGTGCATGATGGGAAAAATGCCGGTGCGGCGGAAATAGTCGCGCTCGACCTCAAACGGCTGCGCGAAGAGGCGCCGCACCGCGCCACCACCGCGCTTAAATGTCGACGGCGTCCGCGCCGTGACGAGCGCGTGGATCTCTCCACTCTCGAGCATTTGCGCCAGCGAGCGGTCCGCGGGCGCGAAGCCCACCGTGACTCCCGGCGGTTCCGCGGGCTCGAATGGAATCCGACCGGGCTCTTCGATGCCGCCTTGCACCCATTCAATTTCGGCCGCGCGCACTCCGTAGTCGTCTGCTAGAATCCCGCGCGCCCACACCGCGGCGGTCATCTGATACTCGGGTACGCCGACCCGCTTGCCACGCAGATCCTCCGGACGGCGGATTTCCGAGGCTTCATGGACGAAGATGCACGACTGCCGGAAGAAGCGCGATGGGAAAACCGGAATGGCGATGAGGTCGTCGGCGCCCCGCCCGCGACGTACGACATATCCGCCAAGCGAAAATTCCGAGGCATCGAACTCCCGGTGCTGAGCCATGCGCCAGAAGATCTCCTCGACGCGCAGCATGATGTAGGTCAGATCGATACCCTCTGCGCTTACCCGACCATCGCGGAGCGCCTCGGTTCGATCATAGTGGCCCGCGGCCAAGGTCAAGCGCAGCATGCCCACCTCCAACCGAAATTAATCTGAGAGTTAAGCGTTGAATAAAAAGCCCGGCGCGCGCCGTAAATCGCACGCCTGATTCGGCTCGCGTACAGACTGTGTGGCAATTGTCATTTCGAGCCGGACGCGAGAAATCTTCTTTTCTATGAAGCTGAAAAATGCAAGATCTCTCACTGCATTCGAGATGACAGATATGCACGTTCCTGGATTGTGACAGTCTCTCAGTCGCGGTAGGACGGATCTTCCCGGTCGAGCATGCGGAGCAGGCTCGGCCAGGCGCGCTCGTCGCTAACGACGCGGCCGCCGGATGCGGCAATGATATCCTCGGCGGGCATTGTTAGCGGCACACCTGCGGACTGCGCCAGGATCTGAAACTGACAGGCCTTCTCGAGATAGAAAGAAGCGATGAATGCTTCGCACACGGTCTTGCCCGTCGTGATGCCGCCGTGATTGCGCAGGATCATAACCGGTTTATCGCCCATGTCCCTCGCCAGGCGCGCGCATTCGCCGGGATCGGCGGCGGCCCGACCGTAGTCGTGATATGCGGTCTGTCCCTGGAACCGAAGCGCGGCCTGCGACATCGGCAGAAGACCGCACTCGAGCGCCGACACCGCGATCGTGTACGGTGTGTGGGTATGAAAGACGCAGTTCACGTCCGGGCGCGCCGCTAAGATCGCCCCGTGGATGGCGACTCCGGCGCGATTCACCGGCCATTCGGTCGGCCCGGCGATTTTGCCTTCGAAGTCGATCTTGACGAGGCTCGACGCGGTGATCTGGTTGAAGAGCATGCCGTGCGGGTTGAGCAGATAAGTTGGCTTCGATCCCGGCACGCGCAGCGAGATGTGGGTGTAGATCAGCTCGGACATTCCGTACTTGTCCGCCAGACGATAGCCGGCGGCCAGCTGGACGCGCAGCTCGCGTTCTTCGTCATCCGTGCGTAGTGAGTCGGTCGCAGTCGCAGACATGACGGCACTCCTTAGCGCTTAGCGCGCGATTCAACTGCCCCAAAGTGGGAGTTCGAAAAACCAAAACCGAAAAAATGGTTGACCGCTCTTGGCGCTGCGCGAGCTATAGCGCCGCATCGGAAACGTGTCAACTGAACGAGACTGCCTCCTACCGCGCATTCTTCCGACCGCTTCGCAGGAAGCGGAAAGCCAAACCGCGCCGAAAATCGGCAGCGCCTTACCGCGAGACTGACTCGGCGAGAGCGCGCAGAAGCGCTGCGCCGTCGCCGCGCCAAGAGCTACCGTGCATGCACGCGAGCGTCGTCGGGCCGGCAGCGGCAAGTCTCTCGATCATCGCGCGCCCGTCTCTCGTATGCGAGTAATAATCCAACTCGTGGCGAAACGCTTCGCTGGGTCCGAGAATATCAGACTCGACCAGCGGCTGCTCGCCCGCGCCCGGCTGCGTGAAGAGATCGCCGCAGAGCAGCGTCTTGGTCCGTTGTTCCATCAAAAAACCGCATTCCCAGGCGTGCGGCAGGTGCGGCGTATCGAACCAGCGCACCGAATGTTGGCCGATCGACAAGGTCTCTCCGTCGGCGAGCGCCCGCGCCGGCCGATCGGCGAGGTCGTCGATCGATACCATCGCCGCGATCTTGCCGCACAGAGGCACCGAATGCGGCGCGGCGGCGAGCCACTCGTTGAGCGAGCCGCATTCGTCCGCCTCGACGTGCGAAAAAGCGATGTACCGCAGGCGCTCCGGCGGCATAATGCTGGTCACGGCTTCGCGCACCAGCGGAAACATTTTGCGTAAACCGGTATGAAAGAGCAGCGGCTCGTCATCGGCGATCAGATACTGATTGAACGAGAATCCGCCCGGGCCGCCTTCGATCGCAACCGGTGTATTGATGCGGTAAATTCGCTCGGCGATTTCATGGACGTTCGTTCCCGAGTCTCTGTTCGTGACGGTCATTGACGTGTTCCTTTCAGTGGCGATGCCTTCTCATAGCAACGCAGCTTAACACGCGTACTTGATGACTCAACGCCAAATATCGAGAATCGTCTCATTTTTCCCTTATTGAAAATATCCGGTATGACCTGCTCATCCCTTGCCGTGATAGTTTGGGATCGTCGACTCGCTGCCGAATCCTGCTTCAGATTGTAGAGACAAACTGGGAGAGAAATTGGGAAAATATTGAGTCTCATACTAGTCAGCTACCTCGTGATCGGCGTGCTGGGCTTCATCGCACAAATGGCTATACCCGGGTTCATCAGGCCGGGATGTCTGGCGGAAGGAAGGTTAGCTAGAATACAACACACGCTAACGGACCGATATTTTCCTCCCCGCGATGATACGGACGTGCTAAGAAAAACCCGCACGGGGGAAAAGGACATCACCGAAATACCTTGGATCTTCAGGGCTGGGCTTCATGTGCTGCAGTGGTTGCCGGATCTTTATCGCGAAGTGATCGTTGGCAAGATATCAATGCGTGATTATCTTCTGGGTGAATACAAATGCCATCCCATTAAAAATTCCCGCTTGACGAGAACACAAACCGCAGGTTTTTATCGTTAGCTGCGATTGTTAGTCTTTCTTTGGGCAACGCTCATGCAGCTTCCTGTAACGCAATCGTCGGCAGGTGGGCGTGGTTTACCAAGGTGTAGTCTCCTTCAATCCTGACGA
>JBIOXP010000369.1:0-2333 GCA_044869705.1 Binatia bacterium
ATTCCAGGGCACAATTCGACGGTGCGAATCAATGGAAGAGTAAAAGTCCTCGATCGAAGCGAGTTAACCCGCGGCAAGCTTGAGGTCTTCGATCCTGACCAAACAGCTGAAGTGCTCCAGGGCTTGCTCGTGGAAGTCGAAGAGTCCTATAGCCATTGCCCTAGAGCGTTGAAATTTTCGCGGCTATGGAACGTGGATGAGATCTCGAAGAACATTGCCGATCCACCCGTCGGCGTGAAAGAACCGGGAATTTAATCCACAGATTTGCCATATCTGGTCGCGGGACAGTTGCATCATTATTGCACCATAGTTTTGGGAAAGATTCTCCTTCAGTCGAAACGACAATTTTCATCCGTTTGTATTCCGTGGAATAGCGGCGACATTCCTGTCGATAGCGGCTAAATCTTCGCTAACATCAAATGAATTCCTGGTCCGATAAAGAGATTTGCTTCATGAGCGGACGCGAGCTGGCGGCTCTCATTCGCCAGCGAAAACTTTCGTCGCGCGAGGTCATGAGCGCGTTTCTGCAACAGATCGGCCGATTGAATCCCAAGATCAATGCGATCGTGGCCAAACTCGAAGACGAGCAGTGCCTCGCGCTTGCAGATAACGCCGATCGGCAATTGGCGCGGGGGGACGAAGTCGGGCCGCTGCACGGGTTGCCGTTCGCATTTAAAGATTTGGATCCCGCGGTCGGTTTTCCACTCACCCGCGGATCGCCGATTTTTCGCGATTTCATGCCGAGCGAAGATTCAGTTTTAGTGGAGCGTTTGCGGCGAGCCGGCGTAATCGCGATCGGCAAGACCAATGTGTCTGAGTTCGGAATGGGATCGCACACTTACAACGAGGTCTACGGCACGACGCTCAATCCGTACGATTTGACGAAGACCGCCGGGGGCTCGAGCGGTGGCGCCGGCGCGGCACTGGCCGCCGGGCTTTTACCGCTCGCGAGCGGCAGCGATCTCGGCGGATCGCTGAGAAACCCGGCTAATTTTAACAATATTGTTGCGCTCCGACCGACTGTCGGGCTGGTTCCGTCCGCGCCAACGGCATTGCCGTTCTTGGGATTCAGCGTTAAAGGGCCGATCGCGCGGTCTGTTGTGGATGTTGCTTTTTTGCTAAGCGCCATGGCCGGCGCCGATCCGCGCGATCCGGCTGTTTACGCTTGCGATCCGAAGGTGTTTGCAAAACCTTTGGAGCGCGACTTTGAAAACGTGCGGGTGGCCTGGTGTATCGATCTCGGCGGTTTGCCGCTCGACAACCGAGTACGGTCGCTACTCGAAGCCCAGCGAAAAACATTTACTGACATCGGCTGCATCGTCGAGGATACCTGTCCTGATTTGGCCGATGCCGATGCGATTTTTCTAACCATTCGCGCGTGGAACTATTGGTATACTCTTGGCCCGCTTCTAAGAGAGCATCGGCAGCAGATGAAACCGGAGGCCGTCTGGCAGATCGAATCGGGTCGTAAGCTCACCGGGAACGACGTCGCCGACGCCATGGCGCGGCACGGCGAGTTGATGCAGCGCATTAGGTTATTTCAAGAGAAATATGAATTTCTCGTCTGCGCCGTGAACCAAGTCCCGCCGTTCGATGCGAATATTCACTGGCCGGCGGAAATTGCGGGCGTGCCGATGGAGCACTACATCGCCTGGATGAAGTGCGCCTACTGGATCACGCCGACATTTTGTCCGGCCATTTCTGTGCCTGCGGGCTTTACGGCGGGAGGTCTTCCGGTGGGAATTCAGATCGTCGGCCGCTATCGCGACGATCTCGGTGTTTTACAGATCGCCCACGCATTCGAGCAAGCAACCAGGTTTGGAAAACAACGGCCGGCCATTGCGCTTACCGAGGGTAGGTTGGGTTAGCACAGCGCGTAACCCAACAGATTCGACGATTTCAGCTTTCACTAAGTGGAAAGTTGTCGGGGTACGCTTTCCTAGTCGGAGCTACGAAAGCTCGTCCTTCGCAGAACGAATTACTTGCGCCCATACAAGCTCGCCACAAAGCCACTCTTCTCGATGTCACGTAAAATCGTCCCGTCGATAAACTGTTCGGGTTTTGCCGTCCGGGCGCGCGGGTCGCGCTCGGCCATCCAGGTGAGCTGGGTTTGAATGGCCGCAGGCGAGACGTGCGGTACCTGCGGGTAGATCTCTTTGTAGAGCCGGTAAACATCTTCCAACGCTTCGCGATCGTCGATGCGAAGATATTTGCTCATGACACGAATGCTCGGCTCCGGGTTGTTTTTGACCATGTAGATGCCTTCGATGATCGCGCGCAAGTACCTGGTTGCGAGGTCCGGCTGCGCTTTGAGAAAAGCGCGCGTGGTGATC
>JBIOXP010000370.1:0-8168 GCA_044869705.1 Binatia bacterium
CGTGGAACTCATCGAATCGAGGCCGGCGATCGTGGAAAAGTTCTTTTCCAACGGAGTGGCCACTGATGAGGCCATCGTTTCTGCGCTGGCGCCCGGCAAGTTGGCGCTGACGGTGATCGTCGGAAAATCGACGGTCGGCAAGTCGCTGACGGCGAGAGATTTATAACCGAGAATACCGAAGATCAGGATCCCGACCATCACGAGTGTGGTGGTCACCGGGCGGCGAATGAAGAGTCCGGAGATGTTCACGATGCACCTCGCGCATCAGCCTTGTTTTTTGCCTTACCGCGTTCCCCACGCCCCCTTGGGACTTCATCCTGCCCGCCATTGTTAGACGAATCGACACTCGCGCTCTTAATCTCAACCCGCGAATTGGGTCCGAGTAAAAACTGTCCTTCACGCACGACCACCTCGCCCGGTGCCAGACCCTTGGTAATGATCGATTCCCCTTCCTGACTTTGCCCCACGGCAACAGGGCGGACTTCGACCCGTTTGTCCTCTTTCACAACAAACACTTGTTGCCCATCGGGGCCGACCTGAACCGCATCCGACGGAACGACCACGGCGCCTTGCTGTGTGGAGAGCGTCAGAGCCACATTGGTATATTGACCCGGCCAAAGCCGTAGATCGGAGTTCTTAAACTCAGCCTTCAGTTTAATGGTGCCCGTCGTGCGGTCGACCGCGTTATCCACGAACGCAAGAACACCGCGCTCCGGACGACCTTCATCAGAGGGAAAAGTGGCATCGACGCCAAGCTTGCCCGCCGCCATACGCTGTTTAATATCGGCCAGGTACTGTTCGGGAACAGAAAAACTCACATTGATAGGGACCAATTGGTTGATGACGAGGAGCGGCGTTCCGTCGTTCACTCGGACCAGGTTGCCTTCGTTGACGAGCAGGCTTCCGACGCGGCCGTTCACTGGCGAATAGATGTAACAGTAGCTGAGCTGAACTTTAGCGTTCTCCACCGCCGCCTGATCCGCATCGACGACCGCCTCGGCAGCATCTGCATTCGTCTTGATTTGATCGTACTGCTCTTTCGACACGTACTGCTTATCAACCAATTCGCGGTATCGCTTGACCTGTTCGCGCCAGTTATTAAGCTGCGCGGCGTCGCGCGCCAAATTGGCTTCAGCCTGCTTCAAAGCCGCTTCGAGTGGACGGGGATCGATGGTGAATAGCAACTGTCCCTTTTTGACATCCTGGCCTTCCCTGAAATGCGCATGGGTGATAACGCCCGTGACTTGGCTTTTGATCGAAACCGTCGAATATGGCTCGACGTTGCCGACCGCGCGAATTTGAACCGGCACGTTCTTTTGAACTGCAGTCGCAACTGTGACCGGCACAACTTCGCCGGCCCGCGGCCGACCGCCGCCGCGGCTTTGCGCGCCTGGCTTTTCTGTGACGGGGTTGTCCGCCTTCGTCTCCGAGTCCGCCTGGGGTCTGTTAAGCGACCACGAGGAGTATTGCTGAAACCCCGCGAACCCGCCCACGACAATCAGAAGGCCAATTACCCAGAACGAACGTCTCATGCTGCGATCTTTTGGCCCCGGTTTGTTATTTAATCGAGCCCGGTTTTAAGACGCCGACTCGAGTATCGCCCATCGCGCGCGCGAGCTGCGCATCGGCGATTTTGTAGTCGTAAATTGTTCGTATATAGGTGGTTTGCGCGTCGGTGTAAAGCGTCTCCGCATCGGTTACTTCGATGATCGATCCGACGCCCACCTCGTAGCGGCCGCGGGCGAGGTCCAGGTTTTCCTTTGCCGCTTTAGCAGCCGACTCCGTCGCGTTGATGCGTTCCTGAGTTTCCACTACCCTAAGGTAGCTCTGCTCGACCTCCAGCGCAATCTGCTGTCGGCGGTCCTCTTCTTGAGCCTTCACATTGTAATAGTTATGCAAAGTTTCCTCGACGCGATTTGTCGTGCGAAAGCCGTCGAAGATCGGAATATTCAGACTCAACCCAGCCGACCATGTGGGCTGAAGCGGGAAGGTGTTGAGACCAGTTTGATCGCTCACGTGGCGCCGCCCGTAGCTCGCGTCGAAAATGATATCCGGTAAGTGGCCTCGCCGCGCCGTCGCAATCAATTGATCGGACGCGCGCCGCTGCGCGTCGAAACTCTTTAACTCGCTGCGGGCATCGAATGCGACATCCCTCGCCCCCGACAAATTCATCGAGAATTGGACCTCGGGCGAATCCTCGGCCACCGGCTGCTCGGGTAGTCGCGGTGATCCCATAGCGTTTCTGAGCGTTACCCAAGCCACCTTGACGGCGTTCTCGGCCGCAATCAGATCGGCTTGTGCGGTGTAGAGATTCGCTTCGGCTCGGGCAACATCGATTCTTGCTCGAGTGCCGACTTCATAAAAGCCCCGCGCCTGTTGCACCAGCAGATCGCGATTGCGCACGGTGTCCTTGCGCACATTCACGAGCGCCTGCGCACCCAGATAAACATAATAAGCCTGCTTGATCGACAGGATGATGTCCTGATTGGTCGTCTGGTAATCTTGTTTGGTGGCTTCCAGCGTTTCGCGCGCTGCTTGAACATTGCCTTCACGCTTGCCGAAGTTGTACAAGGTCATATTGAAAGCCGCTTGACTCGAGAACGCGTCGGCGGCGTGATCGTTGCCGCCATTGGTGCTGCTCTGGCTCGTCCGGTAAGAATTGGTCATGGTGATCGTTGGATAATAAGCGGACATCTGTTGACCGAGCACCGCCTGTTGCGATCCCACCCGTTCGTATGCCGATTTGATTCTAGGATGATTTTCCAAACCGATACGCACGGCGTCCTCGATTGTCAGTAGCTTACCCGTCGGCGATAGCGCGCCGGGTTGACCCGGCGCTGCCTGCACTTGCATTTGGATGTCCGCCGCTGAAACCATTGCCGCAAGACCGAGCCAGCATCCAATAATATAGGTGATGAAGCGCAGTTTCCGGCTGAAGGTTCCCTCGGTCATACGGCTCCTCCTTTAAATAAACGACGGCAAAATATATTGTTTTTGTGATTTGGAAGCAAAAACGAGGCTAGCTATTAGCGGCGATTAGCCGCGCCGAGCCTGGGCTGTAGCCGTTATGGCAAAATCGCGAAGATTCTGAGGGGCGCGCCGCTGCCGCCGGCAATCTTCATCGGCAGCGCAAAGATGGTTGCTCCTTTGAAGGGCAGGCGCTCCATTGAGGCGACATTTTCGAAAATCGGCACGTTAGCGGCGCCCAGAATTTGATGGACAGGAAAATCTCGCGAGGGGCCATGATCGATGCTCGGCGTATCGATTCCCACCGCCTTGACGCTTCTTTGTTTGACAAGAAATTCCGCCAGCTCTCGGGAAACTCCCGGAAAGTGAAGATCTGTGACGTTGCCCTCTTCATCGGTGCCGAAGTAACGTTTGCGATCACCCCAGTATTGTCCCCAACCGGTGCGCGCCAGCACGATAGCGCCAGCCACTATTCGGCCGTGAATTTTTTCCCAACGTGTCACGTCCTCGACTTGTAGTAGGTAATCGCGGTTCTGTTCGGTTTGGCGGCGCACGTCGATCACGACCCCCGGTCCCACGGTTCGGGAAAGCGGCACCTGATCAGTCGTCCACTTTCCCTCGGCAAAATGAAACGGGGCATCCATGTGAGTACCGACGTGCTCGGAGCCGCTGTACTCATAGGACGAATACCAGTAACCGGCGGGTGTCCTGCCCGCGCTGATTTTTTCCAGATGAAAAGGTTTTGCAGTGGGCCAGTGTTGAGTCGTTTCGGTAAATGAATAAGTCAGATCGACGAGCTTTTTCTCATCCACCGCGTGCGCGGGTAAGCTGCACAGAAGAATCGAGAACGGCAAAGCGAGCAACGGTCTCATCTCGTGCTCCAATAAAATCGTGGAGGGCTAATCGTTAAGGGTTAGAGCGAATCGCCTCGAGTTGGCGCCGGGCATCAGCGAAATCCGGATTGATTTTGAGAGCGGCTTCATATTCTCTTTGGGCGTCGGCGCGGCGCCCCGCTTCAGCGAGTGTCCGGCCCAATTCGTAATGGGCGACGTCATCGTCAGGACAAATTGCCAAGCCATCGCGATAAAGCGCGATCTTACGCTCGCCATCGGTCGATTGCTGCGCTTTGTCAAAATAATCGCGAAAAGCGCGGTTACAATCCTGCTGCTTTTGGTCCTGAACTTGTTGCCCCGCCGCGAGGGCGTCCAGTTCTTTGCGCTGGCGCGCGATCTCCTGTTCTTGCTTACGGATTTGCGCCGCTTGTCGCTCCAGCACCTCCGAGTTGCAAGCCCCCGCCGCGATCACAACGAAGCCGACAAACAATCCATTGCCGATGGATTTCATGTTCTATTCGATACCATGCAAGCCGAGATAAACCTTCTCCGCTTTGATGGGTAAATCTTTAATCCGTATCCCGACGGCATCGTAGATCGCATTCGCGATCGCCGGCGCCACCGGAATGAGCGCGCTCTCGCCAATGCCTTTGGCGCCGAAAGGACCGTTTGGATCCGGCACCTCAACGCAAATTGGATCGATCGTCGGCGGCATATCGCCGAGCGACGGCAACACATAGTCGACAAGATTCGGATTGATTAACTGGCCATTGTCATAGGAGATTTCTTCAAACATCGCCTGACCGATGCCGGTGATCGCGGCACCGGCAAGCTGTTGCCGACAGCCGACCGGGTTGAGCGCTTTGCCGACGTCGACGGCGGTCGCGTATTTCACCAGCTTGAACTTCCCCGTATCGACATCCACTTCAACTTCGGCGGCGCCGGCCGCGAGAAACCAAAACGCCGATGTGCTCTTCTCGCCGGACTCATTGTTCGTCGAAGTTTTGACTTGCCCTTCGCCGACGAGAGTGCCGCCGCGCATACCGAAGCGTTTGAACATCAGCTGGGCGTAACCCACTTGGGTTTCCGGGAGACGCACTTTGCCATCCGCGAAGGTGATCTTTTCTTGCGGAACGTTGTACTCCGCCGCAGCGATCGCCGCGAGCTGTCGCATAACGTCCCGCGCCGCCAGTTGCACGGCTTTGCCCATGTGAAAAGTCGAGCGACTCGAAGATGTCGTGAGATCATAGGGTACCACGTCAGTATCGACGCCAAGCACTTGAATCTGGTCAAGAGGAATTCCGAGCTCCTTCCCGGCGATTTGGGCCAATACCGTTTCCGAGCCCTGCCCCATCTCAACCGTACCGCTATATAAGGATAGGCTGGCATCCTCATTAAGCTTCACCACAGCGCAGGAAATCGACGGCGTGATGGTGGCTTTGATCATGCACGCAAGTCCCTTGCCGCGCCGGAGACTTCCGCTCGCTGAATCGTTTTTAATTTTTGTCTCGCCGGTCTTTTTGGATTCCCATCCGATCGATTCCGCCGCCTGGTTCAGACACTGTTTCAAGCCGACGGCGCGCAAAGTTTCTTCGGTCACGAATTTATCACCCTCGTCATAACCGTTCTTTTTTCTGATTTCGAGCGGATCCATATTTAGAGCAGCGGCAATAATATCCATCTGCGACTCCACCGCCCAGGCGGATTGTGACACGCCGAAGCCGCGAAATGCGCCCGCCGGAGGTTTGTTCGTGTAAACGGAATAGGAATCGATTTTCAAGTGCGGGATTTTATACGGTCCCGCGGCGGTGTAACCGGATTTTTTTGCCACGCGGGGACCGATCTCGGCATAAGCGCCGGTGTCGAGATGAATTTCGCATTCGCGCGCGACCAATGTGCCGTCGTTCTTGACGCCGGTCTTCATGCGAATCACCGCCGCGTGTTTGGTAATGGTGTAGAAGACTTCTTCGCGCGATAACACAACCCGCACCGGCCGACCTGCCTTTTGCGCCAGCGCCACCGTGATCGGCTCGACTTTGGGATAGACTTTGCCGCCATAGCCGCCGCCCAAATAAGGCACGACCACGCGGACCTTCGAAACCGGCACTTTGAAAATGTTCGCAAGCTGCGTTCGAACCACGAAAGGATTTTGCGTCGTTGCCCAAACGCTAATCCGTCCGCCGGCATCCACCTGAGCGATACAAGCATGAGTCTCGAGAAAGCTATGCTGGGTTGCGGGTAAGGTGAAGGTGTCCTCGAAAATACGATCCGCCTCGGCAAAGCCCCGTTCGATGTTGCCGCGGTTGAGCTTGAAATGAGTGCACAGGTTGGTTCCTTCGATAGGCTTCAGTTCAGCGAGATCGGCAAACCCGGATTCCGGCAGCTTGACCGTCTCGTGAACCAGCGTCGGATTGGGCTGGAGAGCCTCCTGGACATTGAGCACCGCTGGTAATTCCTCGTACTCGACTTCAATCGCCGCCAGGGCCGCGTCAGCCGCATCAACCGTAAGCGCCGCTACGGCTGCCACGGGATCGCCCACGTGCCTGACTTTTTCTGTTGCGACGATCGTCTGGTCTTTAAAAACCGGACCGTAGTAGGGCTCAATGCCTTGATCGTGGAGAATGTCGTCGCGTGTAAGCACCGCCATCACGCCGGGGATCTTCGACGCTCGCAAAGCATCGATGCTTTTGATTCGCGCGTGCGCGTAGGGGCTGCGCAGGATTTTTCCATAACACATCCCGGGTAGACTCATATCGGCGAGATATTGTGCACGGCCGGTCACTTTCGTCTCGTAATCCAGCCGCCGAAATGTTTTTCCGATATCTGCTAACTCCATTGTCGATTCCAAACTGCCACGGTCGTAAGCACCCCCTAGGGACGCTTATTAACGCTTTAGTCCTTAAGCCTCACTCCTCACGTTCTTTATCGCTTGAACGATTTCCTGATAACAGCCGCAGCGGCAGAAATTTCCCGCCAGATAATCTCGAATTTGCTCTTCCGAAGGATGGGGCATCTCATCGAGCAGCGCTTTGGCCGTGAGAATAAAACCGGAGGTACAATAGCCGCATTGCAGCGCGCCAAATTCGACGAATGCTTCTTGAACCGGATGAAGTTTGTTGGATTTGCTCAAGCCTTCGATGCTCAGAACTTCACAGCCGTCGGCGTCGACCGCCAACATCGAACAGGCGCTGATCGGTTTTGCGTTGACCAATAGGGTGCAAGCCCCGCAAACTTGAACATCACAGCCGAGCTTTGCTCCCGTCAGACCAAACTGCTCGCGCACGAGATCCAAAAGCGTGAGCCGCGGCTCGACCTCGGCAGTTCTTTGCACGCCGTTCACTTTTATGGAGATCGCCTTCTTCATTCGTTATTCAACTCTTCAATCGGCTCAAAAACTACAATCCGAAATCCAAACCTGTCCTGAAGCTGAGTCGAAGGATCTAAATCTGAAATCCTCTTCCATCAATCCAAAATTCAAAATCGAAAAATCTAAAATCCATCAGTGGCCCGCTCGTACGCTTTCAAGGCTGCCCGTTTGACCAAAGTCCCAACAATGGCGCGTTTGTAATCTGCGGACCCACGCAGATCGGTTGTGGGGTCGCATTCCCGTGATGCTGCCTTGCCGGCTTCGACAGCCGACTCCAGCGATAGCCGCTTCCCGGTTAAAGTCTCTTCCGCTTTTCGAGCGCGCACGGGAGTCGCACCGACACAGCCCAGTACGACACGCGCGAGCTGAACAATTTGGTTGTCGGGCCCAACTGTCAGTCGCACCGCCACACCCGCCGCCGGTTTGTCGACGACCGAGCTGCTCGAGAAGCGCAGGTACTCGATTGCCGATTTTTCGGGCAGCAGCGGCAGCATCACTTCGGTGATGATTTCGTCATCCGCCAAACAGGTCGTGTAAAAATCGAGGAACAGCTCTTCAACCGGAATGATACGCTCGCCGCTCGGGCCGGCGATTTTCACTCTGCCATCGAGAGCGATGAAGATTTGCGATAGATCGGTGAGCGGCTCGCCGGATGCGAGATTCCCGCCGATCGTTCCCATATGGCGCACGCGAATGTTGGCGACTTCTCTCTCCGCCTCACAAAGCACTGGCAGTTTGTCACGCACGAGAGCCGAAGTTTCGAGCTCGCGATGGGTCACCAGCGCGCCGATCGAGAGTCCCGCGTGATCGTAGCGAATCCCCTTGAGCTCGGCAATTTTCTTGATGTTGATGAGCGCTCGGGGCTGATAGAGCCCCTGCTTCATCAGGATCGTGAGATGCGCGCCGCCGGCAAAGACTTTTGCCTCGCCGCCGTTCTGCTTCAGTAATGCGCAGGCCTCGGCAACGCTAGTCGGTTCGAGGTATTCGAAATTCTTCATGCG
>JBIOXP010000371.1:0-5788 GCA_044869705.1 Binatia bacterium
TGAGGATGAAGAAATGTATCCGCATCGATACAGACAACGATTTCTTCAGTTACGTGCTGCAGTCCTTCATTGAGGGCTTTGGCTTTTCCACCATGGTTCGCTCGTACAATCTTCAGATTCGGTAAATTAAACGAGTGAAGCATTGAAACGGTGTTGTCACTGGAGCCGTCATCAACCACGATGACCTGGATTTTGGCCGGGTAATCCTGATTTTTGATGCCTCGAACCGTTTCGGAGATATTTTCCTCTTCGTTATAAGCCGCGACGAGCAGACTGATTGCGGGAAATTTCATATCCAATCGGAGTTTGGGGGGGCGGTCGAGAATCACGCTAGACAAAATGTGCGCGTTCAGAAAACCCGGCAACAGCGCAATAAAAAAAACGATGAGGGCTGCCGGCATTTCGCCAACCACTTGAGCCAGCTCGGCGAGCCAGTGTTGTGCAAGGAACCAAGAAGCGGAAATCCAAACACATGCAAACGCTGTTGAGATAAAAAATTTGCCTTTGACCGGTAGATACAGCTTGCGTTTTTCCGGTGAAGCGGGTTGTGGTGTAACTTTCTCGGCTTCATCGGGAACTGTTATTTCTCTGCGGAGCGCGCCGGAGGCTGGATAAGAACGATCGGTTTGCTGCTCTGTAGGATGATCCATCTGATTGTGTACTTTCCTGTTTAATTTTTCTATGACGCAGAAAGACGATTGGCTTGACTAAACAGGCTGCGCTCACGAGCAACATGTGTACCATCGTCGGACGAGGTAGCTTGTGGCACTTTGAGGTTTTTGGGAGAGCGACCTATCTTGGTCGAGATGACAACAATCGCAAGTCATCAAGCTTTGTTGACAGCTGCGTCGATCTGCCTTTTTCCGAAGTTATCTCATCAGTTTAATTGAAGTGATTCAAAGGCAAACGCGCGCGTCTATACGCTTAAATCACCAGCCGGAAATTTCTGCTGTGAGGTCATTCTCGAACAATAGAGCTGCTGTTGCATTTACTTGGCGCTTTATGGGAAAGGATAGGAAACTCAATCAAAGGAGGTAGGCGATGATTCTCGAGATGCGAACCTATGTGTTGAAACCGGGAATGACTCGTAACTTTGTCGAACGGTTTGCCGAAGGGCTTACGGCGCGACTGCAGTTTTCAAAATTGCTCGGCTTGTGGCTTTCCGAAGTGGGCGGCTTGAACCGGGTCGTTCACGTTTGGCCGTACGAAAGCTTCGAAGATCGCGAGCGCATCGGCGGCGAGGCGAGAAAAACCGGCAAGTGGCCGCCCAAAACACAGGAGTTCATCGTCACTCAGGAAAACAAGTTCATCCAGCCGGCGCAGTTTTCACCGCCGCTTCCGGAGCGCAAGCTGGGCGAAGTTTACGAGTTCCGCACTTACACCTATCAACCGGGCACGATGCCGACGGTGTTAGAACGTTTCGGCAAAGTGATCCCCGCGCGCACGAAGATTTCGCCTCTGGTATTCGCAGGGCAAACCATCGTCGGGCCGTTGAACCAGTATATTCATGTCTGGGCATACAGGGATGCCGGCGAGCGCGAACGGTTGCGCGCTGAGGCAACCAAGAGTGTCGAGGGATGGCCGCCGGCAACTCGGGAGTTTCTGGTCATGCAAGAAAATATGATTATGACTCCTGCGCCGTGCGCTCCTTTCAAATAGCTCGATTCACCAGCCGCTCTTTAACTTCAGCGCAAGCCGGGCATTTGCAATTGGACCCGCGAGAGGGAGAGCTTCCGTAGTCTCCCTCTCGCTTTGTTCGATAGGACCCGTTCACTCAACCTATTCACGGCCAAAAGAAGCCTCAGTGCCTCATCGCGAGTCGCTTTCGAGATCCATGCTTTACAAATCGGTTCTTCGTCCACTCTTGTTTCGCAAGGATCCCGAAGCCAGCCACGAGCTAATCCTTGCGTTGATGGCGAGCATGGAGTTTTTGTCGCCGCTTCTCGACAAATGCTATCGGATTAATGATGAGCGTCTGGCGGTGAATCTCGGACCGCTTAGGTTTACCAATCCGGTGGGGCTTGCCGGCGGTTTTGATAAAAATGCACGAGCTCCAGAAACGATAGCTGCTTTCGGTTTCGGTTTTCTCGAGGTTGGCGCGATCACCGCCCAAGCACAGCCTGGCAATCCCAAGCCGCGGCTTTATCGTCTGCCGGAAGATTACGCGCTGATCAATCGGCTGGGTTTCAATAATGAAGGAGCCGTAGCGATGGCCGCCAAGCTCGGCCGCTTGCGCGCCAACGGACACTGGCCCAAAATTCCGCTCGGCTTGAATCTCGGCAGAACCAAGATCGTGGAAACCAAAGATGCAGTGGCGGATTTTGTATCCTGTTTCGAGACGCTTTTTTCACACGGCGATTTCTTCACCTTGAATGTGAGTTCGCCGAACACGCCGAATTTACGCGATCTGCAGGAGAAGGCGCTTCTACGTGAATTGCTTTCCGCCGTGCAGGAGAAAAATAACGACCTTGCCACGCTCGCAAACACTGCTCCGAAACCTGTCTTCGTGAAAATTGCTCCCGATATGGAATTCTCGCAGGTTGACGAGATCATCAACGAGGCATGCGAAGCCGGCCTGACGGGCATCGTCGCGACCAATGCAACGGCGTTCATGCGGGAAAGGCTCCAGTCCTGTCATGGTCGGGAGCCGGGAGGGTTGAGTGGCAGGCCGATTACCGCCTGGGTAACCTCGTTCATCAAGCACATTTACGAAGTTGCGGGCCATAGACTGCCGATTATCGGCGTGGGTGGAATCTTCAATGCGGTCGACGCCTACGAGAAGATCAAGGCCGGCGCAGCGGCGGTGCAGATCTACACCGGTTGGATTTACGAAGGCCCCGGCGCTGTCAAGCGCATTAATACGGGACTGCTAGAGTTGCTCGAGCGTGATGGCCTTAAGCGAATCACTGATGCGATTGGTATCGATCTAAGAAAGTAACGGCCGTTCACTAGATTACCCGGTTGAAAGGCTCGATGCTTTTGGCTAACGTCCGACAATGTCGCGAGCGTTCAGGATCGAAGTCGCAAAAGATTATTTCAACTTTGCGTCCGCACATTTTCTGGTTTTCAGCAATGGCCAACGAGAACCGCTGCACGGACACAATTACCAGGTCTCGGTCGTTATGGAAGGGGAACTCGATCCGGCGGGCGTGGTGCTCGATTTTATATCGTTCAAACCGCTGGTAAAGCGCATCTGCGATGGCCTGGATCACCGGACGCTGATTCAGACTGCCAGTCCGGTGATCGCTCTACGTCAGCGGCGCCATGAGATCGAGCTCCGTTACAAGCAGCAAAAAATTATCCTGCCGCGGCAAGACGTGATCTTGCTTCCACTGGTCAATACCAGCACGGAACTGCTCGCCGAGTATGTTGCCGGTGAAATCCGCCGAAAAGTTCGCCGGGACTTTCCTAGGAGCAAAATCCGCTACTTGGAAGTGGGTGTGGAGGAAGCGCGCGGGCAGCGGGGATTTTTTCGCGGCGAGTTCTAGCGGAGCCAAAACAGGCCTGTTTGCTTCAATCAGAAACCTTGATCCTTGAACGGGAACTGGCGATCGTTAGTTTCCCACGTTCTCCATGGTCCAGCGCGCGACATCATCGTGGCGGGCAAACCAAACGTCTGGGTAGCCGCGCATGTACTTCAATAGCTCATGGAGCATCGACGCCATCAGAGGTCGGCCGCCGAAATGCGCGTGCACTGTAAGGTTGATCAGCGACGGAGCCTCATATCGATACAGGTAGTCAAAAGTATCTTTGTAGACGTTGTAAAAATCACGTGGACTGGAACGCAAGGTCCGATTATCGGTGAAGTCACTATGTGGGATGGCGACCAATTTACCCTTTGCGGTTTCTAACACGTAAGGCAAATCTGTATCGTTATAGTCGCCGTGCCAAAGAAAACCCGCTTCCGCGAGTAGTCCCGCTGTCTGGGTTGTGGGAGCTGCGACAGGACTGAACCACCCCACAGGGCGGGTGCCGACCGCGCTTTCGATTATCCCCAAACACCGCCGGATCACTTCGGTCTCTTGTCCGAGAGAAAGATACGGAAGTATCAGATCCTGAGTATACGAATGGCCGGCGATTTCATGGCCGCGGCGCTGCAACTCCTTCACGGGTTCGGGAAAAACTTCCGCGCATTTGGCATTTAGGCAAACGGTTGCAGCAATCTCGAGCTCGGCAAAAATTCTCATGAACCGCCAGATGCCGGTTTTGCCGCCGTACTGTGACCAGGAAATGCCGAGAAGATCGATCGTTCCAGGTTTGAGCGAAGTCGTCATCGGCGAGTACGGCGGCGCTTTGCCGTCAGACCAGGTTTCGAACATTACTGTGACCATCACAGCGAGTCTTTTTCCCCCGGGCCAATTGGAAATCATTTTTTCCATTGCATCGCTCCCGCCGAGGACCTTTCGAACCAAAATCCGGGCGCCGAAACTCGAACCAAGCGAAGGGCTGATGAGAAAATCCGAGGAAATCTCGATGCCGCCGAATCAGGCGGCAAACCGGCGACGCCAGAGATGAGCAATTTTTTCCAGATCGGCGGCAGGAATCTCGATCTCCGCGGCCGCTGCATTCTCTTGCATCTGTTCAGCATTGCGTGCGCCGGGAATCACGACGCTGACGGCAGGGTGAGCGATGCAAAACGCGATCGCAGCCTGGCCGAGGCTCTGCACCCGCCCGTGCACTAGAAATTGCAGCTGCTCGGCCTTACCCAGCTCTTGAGCGAACGCGTCGCCCTTGAAGCTGCGTGCGCGCACGTCCTCGCCTTGAAAACGCTGTTCGTCGGCTTGCCGCAATTTTCCGGTCAGAATGCCGCGTTTGAGCGGCACCCGTGCGATGACGCCAATATTTGCCTGTTGTGCTGCCGGAAAAAACGTTTCAGCCGGCTCCTGGGTGAGCAAATTGTATTCGACCTGGATCGTTTCAGCGCGGCCATCTTTCACTGCGGCGGTACCTTCTTCCATGCTGTTGATCGAAACGCCATAATGCCGAATCTTGCCGGTTTGTTTTGCGCGCTCGAGCAGTTCCCAAACCGCACCGCGTTCGATGATCTCGACGGTAGGATTATGTAACTGATAAAGATCGATGTAATCGGTCTGCAGCCGGCGCAGGCTTTCCTCCATCACACGCCCGATATAATCCGGCTCGAAAATGCGTTTGCCCCGGTTTGGTCCGACCATGACGTTGCCGCCTTTAGTGGCGATGACAACTTTATCGCGCTTGCCCTTTAGAGCGTTGCCGAGCAATGTTTCGCCGTAACCGGCGCCATACGCATCCGAAGTGTCGATAAAATTGACGCCGAGTTCGAGCGCGGTCTCGACCGCGGCGAGGGATTCCGAGTCTTTCATTGGGCCAAAGTGCCCCGCGTGAACCATCGTGCCGAGACCGACGACGCTCACCCGCAAGCCGGTTTTCCCAAGTGTGCTGTATCTCATGAACAGCAAGATAGGATAACCTGCCGTTAGCGCGCAAGCTTCTGACGGCGAACATGGAGCGATTTTGAATTGAGGGTGAGTGGGTTACGCTCGCGCCGATGCGGATTGACAACCCGAAACGAATTCCCTAAGTTTTATCGACTTGCTACCCTGCTGAGCGGGCGTAATTCAGCGGTAGAATGCCAGCTTCCCAAGCTGGACGTCACGGGTTCGATCCCCGTCGCCCGCTCCAAGTTTTTAAAAATCAACGACTTAGATTCGCCCAGCTAAAATTTTTCCTCCAAAAAAGGAAAAGTGCCCAAAACGTGCCCACGGCGAAATTGGCAACAGGGGCACTTAACGCTGGAGGAAAGAAACTG
>JBIOXP010000372.1:0-6151 GCA_044869705.1 Binatia bacterium
CGGCGCAGTCGCAGACGCCTTCGACCGAAAGAAGCTTCTTATCGCCACCATATCGTTGCAGATGGTGGCGATAAGAAGCTTCTTTCGGTCGAAGGCGTCTGCGACCGCGCCGGCAAACAAACCGAAATCGATAAAGGGTAGAGTCTCCAAAAACCCGGTAAGGCCGAGTTTAAATGCCGATCCGGAAATGTCGTACACCTGGTAGAGCGTTGCGACATTACGAATCTGGCCGGCGAGTGAGCTCAGGACGCTGGCGATCCAAAGCAGCCGATAATCCCGAATCAAAAGCGATGACCAGGGACGGATCGGCTCTTCTGTTTTCGTGCCGGAATCGTTTTGGGAGGAGCTGGCCAAGAGGTAAGGGGACGAGGAGCGAAATTTTAAAGTCTACTTATAGCTTGACCGGGAGATAAATGCGATGGGGGAAGGCACTAGGCAGCCATTCAAGAAAATGTCTGCCTAGTACCGGATCGATGACCTCAGCGATTGGCGGCCTGATGTTTATCTTCCAGCACGCCGCGCTGGTCGGCTTGCGCGAGCACGGCTTCGATGGTTCGAACCAGTTTGCGCGCTGCATCGACGCTGAGCTCGACGGCGACGCGCGCTCCGGGTCCAGCCGCTTCGTTGACGAAATCGATATTGAGCGCGTGTTCAAGCGGCATATCGTAGGGATGATCGTACGATACGTTCGCTTCACGCAGCTCGAACCAATCCTGTCCGCTCTTTCCCCGTCCCTGAATTTTCGCTTGATGAGCAATCATCGTGCACATGGTGCGCTCCTTTGCTGGCCCTGACTATTCAAGACTTGAGAGTCTTGTCGCAGAAGGCGAACAGTTTTTTCCAGCCATCCACGGCCTGTTCCTGACGATAGGCGGGACGGTCGTAATAAAAAAAGCCATGGCCGGCGCCGTCGTAGCGATGGAACTCGTAATTCTTCCCGTGCTTTTTGAGCTCTGCTTCGTGCTGATTGACCTGTTCCGGCGAGGGAGACTTATCGTCGTTGCCAAACAAGCCGATCATCGGACAAGAAAGATCCTTGGTATAATCAATCGGCGCGACCGGCTGTTTGGGCGTGAGCTCCTCTTTCGACTGCACCACGCGGCCGCCCCAGCATTCCACGAGGCCGTCGAAGCCCTTCAAACGACAAGCGGCAAGAAACCCGTGCCGCCCACCGGAGCAGGTTCCGAATACGCCGATTTTTTTGACGTAAGGAAGCGAACGCAGCAAATTTTTCGCGCCGTCGAGATCCCCAAGCACCTGTTCGTCGGGAATGCCGCCGCCGGCCCGCACCTTGGCGCCGACATCTTCGGGTGTGCCGTGGCCATCGCGGAAATAAAGATTGGGCGAAATCGCAACGTAGCCGTGGTGGGCGAACCTCCGCGTGCACTCGCGGTACCATTCATCCCAGCCCGGCGCGTGGTGAATGACCACCATACCCGGGAACGGCCCCGAACCGAGAGGCCGGGCGACGTAGGCGTGGATCATGTCGCCTTTATGGCCTTGCAGACTCACCGTTTCAGCAATCATGCCCTCATATTGATTGGTTTGATACATCCTGCCTTCCTCCTTCGGATTGTTTCTGAAATTGGATTAGCCCTCTTTATACAAAACATACTGGGGGCGCAACCGGCTTGTCTCCATTCGGCGGCCAAATTTTTGTCGTTTCAGGGGTTGCACGCGCGCTACGCCTGAGCTAGACTTTTCGTACGATCAGTATGGGGCCTTCTGATAGTGACAAAGTGTAGAGTTGAAGGCCTAGGGCGTCTTACCTTGCGATTCGTTGCCACGCGGACAATCCGACCAGAGCGTGTCCTCGCTTTTCCATTCCAGCGGTGATCAGGTTCTCAGGGAAAAGACCATAACGATGTTCAAAAGGAGAGAGCATGAGTAGTAAAATCTACGTAGGTGGATTGCCATACGCGACCACCGATGCGCAGCTTCAAGAAATCTTTTCGGCGCACGGGACCGTGGAGTCGGCCCGGGTGATTACCGATAAATTCACAGGCCGTTCACGCGGTTTCGGTTTCGTTGAAATGGCGAATGCTGACGAAGCGCAGAGAGCCATACAAGCCCTGAATGGGACGGACCTCGATGGTCGGAATCTTACGGTGAACGAGGCGCGGCCTCAGGAAAGACGATCCGGCGGGTTCGGCGATCGGGGCGGCGAGCGGCGCGGCGGCGGTGGCGGACGCAATCGCTGGTAAGTTGATCTAAAAGTAAAACGCTAAAAAGGGCGCTTGGTCGGGGCGCCCTTTTTAATTGCTGCCGGAGTTCATGGAGCCGCTAGCGATCAAACGGCTGGAGCTACTTGACCTGGCCGGGCGGCCCGTCACTCTCGGTAACTTCCTTCGAGATTATCTTCTCCTAATTTTTCTCCGACATTTAGCGTGACTGCCATGCCAAGCTCATCTCGGCGAGGTGAGCGACAATATGTCGGAATTCGATCGGCGTGGCATACGTATCCTGGCGGTTTCTTTCGTCGAACCGTCGACACTCGCTGAGTACCAGGAGCGTCACCCATGGCCTTTTCCTGTTCTCGCGGATCCCGAGCGCAAGGCATATCGAATTTTTGCGTTGCCGCGACTTCAGTTATGGCGGATTTTCTCGCCGTCCACCCTGAAACTCTATTGGCGATTGAAGCGTCAAGGAGTGAAGCAAGAGCATTACGATGGCGCCGATATTTTTCAATCCGGTGGAGATTTTTTACTGGATTGCGACGGCAAGGTTCTCTTTGCTCATCGGAGCAAAGATCCGGCGGATCGGCCCACGGTCGAGGCGCTCCTAGAACGAATCGATCAGCTGCAATAGCCTTCGCGCTCTCAACCTGTCATTTCGAAGCAGTGAGAAATCTTTTCGCTTGAACGCTGCTTGCGCCGTGCTCAAAAGGACCGGCGCAGTGCAGTCGTGGATTTCGCTGCAACACGGGCGGTGTTTCATTTCGCTTTAAAATAGGCGCTCTTCAGCTGCACTTTTTCATCTGACGGCGCGCTCCACTGGAGATCAGCGCGATGGGCGTAGATATCCATCGCGTTCCAAAGCGGTATCGCCGGAGCATCTTCCAAGATGATGCGGTGGGCCTCCCAGAGGAGCTTTTCCCTTTTTTTTACATCAAAAGTCACTTGCTCCAGATCGAGAAGCTCGTCGAGCTTGGCGTTGCTGTAACCAAGCACACGCTTGGTCATTCCGGTTCTGAAGTATTGCTGAAATAGCGTGTCGGCATCCGTGAGGCTGCCGCGTCCGGTGAGATAAAAAGGATACTTGCCGTTTTTGTAATCGGTATTGAAGATGCTCCACTCCGGTGTCTTGAGATTGGCTTTGATGCCGACCTTCGACAATTGCTCGACGATCACCTGGGCTACCTCGCGATCTTTGGGGTAGCGTCCGGTGGGGCTGTAATAGTCGATTTCCAATCCGTTCGAGAACCCTGCTTCCTGCAAAAGCTGTTTCGCTTTTTCCGGATCGTACGGAAAGGCTTTTGCGCTCGGCTCGTACCCGAAGACCTGCGGACTCAATAATCCACTGAGCGGATAAGCGTAGCCTTCAAGAATGTGTTTGATGATCCGGTCGCGATCGATCGCCTGGGTGATCGCACGGCGTACTTTGACATTGTCGAGCGGTTTGTAAGCCGGGCTGAGTACGAGAAAAATCGGGCGCAGTCCCTGCACTTGCTGAACCCGGATTCGCGGATTGGCTTTCAATCGCGCAACTTCGTGCGGTGGAATGTTGCTGATGATATCGGCTTGGCCTGATTCGAGCGCAGCGATCCGAGCCGCGTCTTCTTGAATCGATTTATAGATGACTTCGGTAATTTTCGGCGCTTGTCCCCAGTAATTTTCGTTCCGCCGCATGACGAATTGGCCGCTCCGTTCCCAGCTCGTAAATTTGAACGGACCGGTACCGATGGGGCGATTATCGGCTTCACCCATCTTTTCTGCCGTGGACTGTTTCATGATCACGCGGCTGTTGATGTCTTCGAGCGCATTGGCATCGGGCTTCTTCAACGTAAGGATCACCGTATGATCGTCGGGAGCCTCCATTTCGGCGATGTTTTGCAGATTGGGCGCTTGAAGACTCTGCTTGTCCGTCAATATGCGTTTGAACGACGCCAGCACATCGCGGCTCGTGAACGACGCGCCGTCATGAAAGCGGATATTTCTGCGGAGATTGAATTGTAGCTTCGCCCCTTTCATCTGCCACGATTCGGCGAGCACGCCGCGATAACCGCGTTTTTCGTAATCGGCATCGATCAACGGCTCCATGATTGAGCCCCATACCGCCTGGAGCGGCGAGGTATTCACCGCATACGGATTGAGAGAGTAAACCCCGACCCCGTGGGCCACGGTGATACGGTTTCGAGCAGCGGATTGTGCGATCGCTCGTTTCGTTGCACCAGGCCCAAGCGACGCGAGCGCGACAATCGACGCGGTTTGTCTGAGAAAATCTCTTCGACTCAAGCCTATATGACTTCGTTTCACGGCGATCTCCTCTAGAATTCTCTACGCTAACGCGATACCGAGCGCAGAGCCGTTACCGTCATCTTGAGCAACGCGAAGCATGCGCCTGCCGCGATGCCTAAGCGAGATTGTTCGGCCTGCGCTCTACGATAATAGACGCGTCATATCGCGACGTGAGAAGTGGTGTCAATGTCGAAATGTCGAGTTGACACTGGTGCGCAGCACGGCATAAGAATGCCTTGGATCAAGTGCGGCTGGAATTTCTTACATCACTCCATGACAGAAACCGCTCGGAGGTTTGATGGCGAAAATCATTGAATCGCTGATCGATTACATGCTCGCGGCGCGTCAGGCCAAGCTGCCGATCGAAGTCATTCAAAAAGGCAAGAGCCACTTGCTCGATTCGCTGGCGGCGATCGTTTCAGGATCAACCTTGAAGCCGGGCAAGCTCGGTTTGCACCACGCGCAACGGCAGGGCGGTACCGCCGACTGCACCGTGCTCGGATCAAAGATTAAAACGACGCCCATTCTGGCAGCTTTCGCCAATGGTATGTCGGGTCATGCGGACGAGACCGACGATTCGAATAGCCAACTCCACCCCGGTTGCGCCATTGTGCCCGCGGCTTTGGCTGTTGCCGAAGCGCAAAACCGCGGCGGCGAGGCGTTACTCGGTGCCGTGATTCTCGGCTACGATATCGGATTTCGCTTTCATCAGGCGTTCGAGCCGCGTTCCACGAGCTTCGGCGCGACTTTCGGCGCCGCGGCGGCCGCGGGCGCTTTAGCGGAATTGGGCGAATTGCAGCTCCGCTATCTTCTTTCGTACGCGGCACAACAGGCTTCGGGTTCGCGCGCGTGGGTTGGTGACGACGATCACATAGAGAAAGCCTTCGATTATGCGGCAATGCCGGCGCGAAACGGCGTCACGGCCGCGCTCTTGGTTCAATCCGGCTTCACGGGCAACCGCGATGTGCTCGAGGGCGATCAGGGGATTATCAAAACCTACGCGCCGTGCGATGCCGCGAAAATCTTGAGCGAGCTCGGCCGGCGCTTTACGATCACGAGCTGCCTGGTAAAAAAATACCCGGTCGGTTCGCCGATGATGGAAACCGTCGATGCCACTCTGGCCTTGCTCGCCAAGCAACCGATTTCGCCCGCACAGATCGAAAAAATTATCGTGCGCATTCCCGAGAGCGGCGCGCGGACGGTGAACAATCGGCGTATGCCCGACGTCAATGTCCAATATATGGTCGCGGCGATCCTGCTCGAGGGAAAGCTGAGTTTCGAGCTCGCTCACGACTATGGGCGCTTTCAAGACTCACGGGTTTTGGCTTTGAAGGAAAAAGTACAACTGATCGGCGATGCCGAGTTGGAACAATCGGGGCACCGCTTCCAAGGTTTGGTCGAGATCACTCTAACCGACGGCCGCACGTTGCGCGAGCATGTGATCAACTGCCGGGGACGCCCTGAGAATCCAATGAGTCCGGATGAAGTCGAAAAAAAAGCAGCATGGCTGTTGGAGCCGGTGCTCGGGAAAAGAAACTCAGATCTGATCATCGATGCAATTCGACAAATCGAGCTGGTAAGCAACGTGCGGGATCTGACAAAGCTGATGACGATGGCGTGATGGTCTGAGAAATCTGCTTGTCTCCGCATTGGCAAGTCAAGTAACAAAAGCAGCCATGTGTCACGCTGAGCAG
>JBIOXP010000373.1:0-3503 GCA_044869705.1 Binatia bacterium
GTGTTCGCCGTACTTTTTCTCGGTGAACGGCCGCCGCTCAAGGATTGGTTGGGGATTTGTCTGGTCGCCGGTGGCGTGATCGTGCTCGGCCTCAGAAGATGAAGGCTTGCCTCGGTTGTCAAGCGAAAGAGACGACAATGTTTCACGTAGTTACGACAACAATCTTCGCCTTACTCCTGAACATAGGAACTGCCTTTCCGGAGCAAGCTCCAGAAAAACCGATTGTCGCTGCCGCGCAATCCTGGCTTGGTGAAATCGATTCGGGCATTATGCAAAGAGCTGGCAGCAGGCATCGGCTTATTTCCGGGGAGCGGTAACGGAGAGAAACTGGACGGATGCTTTGAATGGAGCCCGAAAACCGCTGGGAAATTTGCTTTCGCGGAAAGTTGCCAAAACCCGTAGCGCAACGTCTCTTCCCGGGGCGCCCGACGGAAACTATCTGGTCATGCAATTCGCCACCAGTTTCACCAACAAGAAAAACGCCGCCGAAACGGTAACGTTTATGCGTGAAAAGGACGGAAACTGGAGAGCCGCCGGATACTATATCAAGTAAGTTCGAAATCGATGGCCATAAAGTCCGCAAGGAGGCCTAAGCGTTGTCCGTGGGTCGATCTCGCCAAGCCCGATTATGTTGAATACCACGATCGGGAATGGGGTGTTCCGGTACACGACGACCGACTCATGTTCGAATTTCTCACCCTGGAAGGCGCTCAGGCGGGACTCAGTTGGTACACGGTGTTGCGCAAGCGCGAAGCCTATCGCAAGGCTTTCGCAAACTTCGACGTTGAGACCGTCGCGCGCTACGGTAAACGCCAGATCGAATCGCTGCTGAAAAACGACGCCATCATCCGCAATCGGGCAAAGATCGAAGCCGCGATTAACAATGCAAAAAAATTCCGCGCTGTGCAGGAAGAGTTCGGAAGCTTCGATGCCTACATCTGGCGTTTTGTCGATGGCCGGCCGTTGCTGCACAGTTTTCGGAGTTTGAAAGATTATCCCGCCACCAGCCCGCAATCAGATGCTCTGAGCAACGACCTCAAGCAGCGCGGGTTCAAGTTCGTCGGCTCGACGATCTGTTATGCGCACATGCAGGCCACTGGAATGATCAATGATCATGTCGTCGATTGTTTTCGCCGCTCGCCTCTCGTACGTGCGCATCAGAAACTGCGCCGCTCCGTCTAGCCGCCGAATCACCAGTGTTCGAGCAGGAGATACCGAGCGCCACGGTTAAGCGCGCCGTAGTGCGAAATTCCGCTACGGTGGAGTTATGGTTTGACGGAAGCCGGAGAAAAGTATTCCAGGCGGCTCACCGCCACGTCCGAGACGAACATGACACCAGTATAGCGGGCAAACAGAGGTTTCAATCCGGCGAGAATCGGCTCAACTTGATCGGCTGTGACGACCGTCATGAGCATGATGATGCTGTCCATCTCGTTGAACATTGGGTGGGCGGTGTGAAAGCCATGATGTCCCTTGCCGGAGATGTTGTGGATGATCGTGTAGCCGGTCGCCTTGTCGTCGAGCAGGTCTGTGGCGAATTTCAGGTGCTCGCCTTGAATGATGATTCTGATCTCTTTCATCGGATGCAGCGTCAGGTCCGTCATAATTATCCCTCCTTTAGCAACGCTTTGATTCCAGCGCGGAAGCTCGCGTTTCGACTTGCGTCCAGCCGATTTTGGGAACGTAGCGGTAGTACCGCCGCTCTTCTGGTTCGATGGCGATCAATGAAACCCATTCGTTGTCGTAAAGCTCCTGCAAATGGCGCTGATTGCGCACGATTTTTTCTATAATCTCTCGGGGCGCCTCGATCAGGGTGAGCAACCGCATCGCCTCGTGGTACGGGCGCGAACCGTTCATGACCGTCTGGGAGGCGAGACCCGTGCGTAAATCGCTCTGCGGTCCGGACATGATTCCGAACCGGCCGACAATATTGTGATAGATTTTGCTGCCGCTTCCGTAGACGTCCTGATCCACGGTGGAGAAATAATGCTCCATGTTGATCCATTGGCCGACTACTTGCGGACCAGACATAACGACTTCGAGCAGCTTGCCGTCCGGATCTTCGCGATAGTCGTAGGAGTGAAGAAATACTCGCCCGGCCAGGTGAATCCCGCGAGTGAGTGCACGCCGGCCGATAATGAAAGCCGCGTTGCCCGAAAGCCCCCACTCCGGTCGCACCTGGCTCCAGTCGGCACTGCGCCGGCGAATTTCGCGTTTGGCTCTCGACGCGCGGCGTAACGCTTTACCTTCCGGAAAGCGCGCGTAACGCTCCTGGCTGGTGCGAGCTCCCGCTCTCTCCAAATCATGCGCGAGTTGCAGCAGATCCTTCCGATGGGTCGGCGGCAAATCTTCGAGGTCAAAAAGTTCCACTTCGTCAGCGCTCGTATTGTGTTGGCCGGCGATGAAATAAGTGTCTTGTGGAATGTCTATGCCGTTTTTCGCGAGTTGTTCGCGGACCAGCGGACGATTGGCCATGATCGCAAGCACGCGCGCGTTGGGTTTTCCCGAGTTGCCGCCACAGGCGCCGCAATCGAGCGCTGCCTCGAAGGGGTTGTTTTCAGAGCTGCTGCCATGGCCGCAAAAAAGCACGAGCCGGGCAAAATTTCGGGTCAGCCCCATCACGCGTAGGACGGTTTCGACGGTAAAGATCTGTTCGCTCAAGGTGAAGCCAGTGCGGGTAATCCGCTCCATGCGCGCAAAAAACGCACCCTGATTGATGCCGTAATGTTGTCGCAGGTCTTCGATGAAGGTTGTTTCCTCCTCCGGCGTGAGGGCGATGGCGCGTGCTCGCGGCGAAGGCTCGCCGACAAATTCGTCGAGAGCGCGCCGACGTAAGAACTCCATGCGCTCCAGCGACAGGTTGAGATTTCGGTCTCCGAACTTTTCCTGGAGCGCACGGCGCGTCAGGGCGCGCTGTTCCGCCGCGATCATCTCCACGACTTCCTCGCGGGCCAATTTTTCCACCGTCAATGTGGTGGCGATGGGCGGAACGAGCTTGCGGCGCAGCCACTCCAGCGCGGTTCGGTAACATCGCGGAAAAATGGTTTTGCCGAGGAACGGCAAACTGTAGAACCAGCCCAGCGATTCGACCATGACGTAGGGAGTCACGACGTTCTCTTTCAGGTCGTAGAGCAGGGTATGGCCGGCTTCGAGGAGTTTCTCGCGATGGCGGTGCCGGAACAAATGCCGACCGTGATAGCTTCTCGGAATCTCGCGCACGAGATTTTTGCTCTTCATGATGACCGGGAACTGATCGGTTTCATGATGGCTGCCGAGCGCCTGATGTCGGATGAACACGGCGAAAAAACCCGCGAAGCCGTACGTCTCGTAGTCGCCGGCGGCTTCCAAATGCCGGCGAAAGGGCTCCGAGCGCACGTCTATGCAAAAAACGGCTTGAGCTTGAGGGCGCACTGCACCTGCGGCCTCGCCGTTCGGTTCCCGCGGTTGTTCCACGCCTTCACAGGCGGGCGGTTCTGTTGACGAGAGGTTAAGTTCAAGTTTAG
>JBIOXP010000374.1:0-3945 GCA_044869705.1 Binatia bacterium
GCCCAATATTCACGTAGGTGGTTCATGGCCGAAGCGATCGAAGTCACCGGCGGCGACTACGAGCACACTCTTGGAGTGGCCGGAGTTCACGATGGCATCGACATCCGCTACGCGACGGCTCCGCTGCGGGATGTTTTTCTCAGGATGCTCACTGAGCGCTGTTATGAAGCTTGTGAATTCTCGCTCTCGAATTACCTAATGCTCAAGGATCGAGGCGCTGACTGGCTGCATGCGATCCCGGTTTTCCCCTATCGCGCCTTCCGGCATTCAACGCTCTATGTGCGCAAGCACAGCCCTTTGAGCGAACCGGCCGATTTGCGTGGAAAACGGGTCGGAGTCCCTGATTTTTCGATGACCGCCGCGGTCTGGACGCGCGGTATCCTTGCCGATCAGTACGGGGTGCAATGGCAGGATCTGCAGTGGGTAGTGAGTGGAAAGCAGCGCTTTACAACGCTGCCGGGTGTGATCCTTGAGGTGACCAATGGCGACCTCGAGGACCTGCTCCTCGAAGGGAAAATCGATGCACTGCTGACGCCGCAAACCGCCGACAATCGGAAACCCGCGGGCGAGCGGAAATTGCGCAGTCTGATTGCCGATGCGCAGGAGGCGGAAGAAACTTACCTGGACACTTTCGGTATCTATCCGATCAACCACGTCGTTGTGATCCGCAACGATTCCTTACATCGCCTTCCTGGATTGCCACGCGTGCTGTTCAATGCTTATGAGCGGGCGAAGACGCGTGCCTATGCGCGCCAACTCGGCGCCACATTGGTACCGTGGGGCGCACGACACTGGAAAAAAATGTTTGATCGGTTCGACGGCGATCCGCTGCCCTACGGGCTGAACGAACTCAACCGCAAGGTCGTAGGCACGCTCGCCAGGTTTCTGCGTGAGCAGAGGCTGATTGAGCGCCAGCCGGATCTGGATCCTTTGTTTATCGTACCGCGCGGCAGCTGAAAAAAGACATGCCGAGCGCGAACCCGGCATGTCTTGTTCAGCCGCCTGTGTCAATCAGCACGGCGGTGGCGGGGCATCGACCAGTTTTGAATTGATCGCCTTCAATCCGTCACCCCAAGTCAATTTGTTGTAATCGATCGGGCCATCGGTGGCCTTTTCGCTCTGCGCCCAGCGGCTCAGGCTGCAGAAGTCGTCATAGTAGACCTTATCGATGGCCATCGGCCGCGTGTTGGTGTCCCACTGATCTTTGGTGGCTTTCTCGCTCAGGCTCAGCTTCGACTGCGCATAGGCCGCGACCGCTTTGAAGTCCTTTTCGGCGACGTCGCGGCCTTTCATCGTCGCGCGCAGCCAGCGTGTTGCAATGTCTTTTCCTTGCGGTGTCGCGAGCCATTCGGGCCGCGCTCCCGCGACTAGATAGCCCTGGATGTAGCCGGTGGCGTCGCTGAGATAGTGCGCCTTCTCCGGGCAGATCTCGAGCGTGCGCGAGCCGACTGGCTGCCAGATGAAGAAGGCGGCAATTTCACCGCCACACAGCGCAGCCGGCAAGACCTGGGTGTCGAGGTTCTTCACGGTGACGGTCTTCGGATCGACCTTGTTCTTGGTGAGGTATTCCGAAACGAACCAGGAGCCGGTCGAGCCGACGCGCGTTGCAACGGTCTTGCCTGCGAGATCCTGCGGCGACTTGATGTCCTTGCCGGCAACGACGACGTAGCCTTTGGCGTCGCGCTCGATCACGGCGATCGTGCGGTAGTCGCCTTTGACGCGGAAGAAATACTGCACGCTCGGCAGGTCGCCGGTCATGACGATGTCGCCCTGGCCGGTCTGGAAAGCCTGGAAGGCGGTCGTGCCGGACGGGAAGAGACGGTATGTCACGTCGAGACCTTCCTGCTGATAGAAGCCCTTCTCGATCGCCATCCAGATTGCATCATTGTTGACCGAAGGCTGGCCGAACAGGGTCATTTTCAACGGAGCATTTTGTGCCTGTGCCGTCGCGAGGCCGAGCATTGACGCGGCTGCGACGGAGAGAACTTTCACAATGTTGTGCATGGCTCACTCTCTCGGGTTTACGTCTGCGATACGAACGACATGTAACGGGCAAGCACGCGGTCGACGAAGAATCGGAAGATGCGATCGACGATGAAGCCGAGGACGCAGATCGTGAGCAGCGCCACGAAAATGCGGTTGGTCTGCAGCAGCATCGAAGATTTCTGGAGCAGGTAGCCTATGCCTGAATCGGCAGCGAGAATTTCAGCGGGGATGATGCTCATGAACGAAGAGGCCATCGCAACCCGCATTCCCGTCACGATGTAGGGGACGGCAGATGGGATGACGACCAGCACGAAAATCTGCAGCTGGTTGGCCCCGAGACACTCCGCTGCGCGCTGGCGCGCGAGCGGCGCGCGCCACACGCCGGCGGTCGTGTTGATGACGACGATGAAGAAAGTGCCCCAGAAAATCAGGAAATACTTGGACATCTCGCCGATCCCGAACCAGATGATCGCGATCGGGATCATCGCCGTCGGAGAGAGATAGCGAAGCAGTTCAATGATCGGGTCGAGCAAGTCGTGCAGGAGCTGAATGCGGCCGAGCAGCACGCCGGTGATGATGCCGGCGAGGGAACCGGTTGCGAACCCAACCGCGATGCGGGTCATGCTGATTGCGACGTCGCCGAGAATCTCGCCACTCATCAGCATCGGAATGGCCGTGCGGATGACCTCGAGCGGTGGTGGAATCAGGAACGGATTGAACAAGACTGTCGACAGGAATTGCCAGATCAAAAGCGCGAGCGCGAGCGATCCGAGCGCCAGGGCGCCACGCGGCAGGCCGGCAATAATTGAGTGACGGGCGCCTGCAGCCGAGCTTTCTGAAGGCTTGGCAGCGGCCGGGGCGGTGTCCTGAATCTCTACCAAAGGGTTACCATTGATATGTCCGCGTTATGAGTGTTCCGCCACCTGCGCCAAACTAGGTGCGAGCAAGGCCTCGATCTCGTTATAAAGAATGGCCACCTTCGAATTGGAGAGGTCGCGCGGCCGCGGCAGGTCGATGTCGATCAGCCTGGTAATCACCGACCGTGGTCCGAATGACATCACGCCAATACGGTCGGCGAGCGCAATGGCTTCGGCGATGTCATGGGTGACGAAAACGATCGTCTTTCCCGTCCGCTGCCAGATGTCGAGCAGGATTCCGTGCATGTACCGGCGGGTGATTGCATCGAGCGCGCCAAACGGTTCGTCCATAAGAAGTACTTCCGGCTCGACCGCCAGAGCACGCGCGATCTGAAGGCGCTGCCGCATGCCGCCTGACAATTCGGAAGGAAATTTCATCCGGTGCGTATCGAGGCCCGTCATGCGGAGGTATTTGTCAATGATAGGTTGCCACTCGGCCTTCGGTATTTTTCGCACGCGCAAACCGAAGCGAACATTTTCTTCAACCGTGAGCCAAGGCAGCAGCGCTGATCCGGCATCCTGGAAAAACATCACGCGCTCACGCCCAGCGCCGGTGATCGACTCGTCCCCCGACATCACGGTGCCGGCCGTCACCGGTTCAAAGCCAGCCAGAATATTGAGCAGAGTGGATTTGCCGCAGCCCGAGGGGCCTAGCAGGCACAGAAACTCACCATCAGAGACTGTGAGAGACACGCCGTCCAACGCGATGTAGGTGCCGCGCGCGGACTCGAACACCTTGCGTACGTTGCTGACGCGTAACAAAGCTGCCTCCAAGAATGTGCGAGGCGCATCTCACGACTAGTCAACGTTATGGTTGGCCGGAGTCCCTGTCAAATAAGGGCAAGTTTGTCTCTATGACAATTGTAGCGTGCATGCGAGGCCTGCGGTGAGAGATGGCCGTACTGGACATGCCAAATCGCCTTTGCAATGTTTGGTGCGGCTAAAAGTCTTGAAGATCGCGGAGTTTGCCCATGTCCGATGTGAAACCGATTGCGCCCGTCCGGATCGGCCAGACCGATGTCCTTTACGCGCAAGGTATGCG
>JBIOXP010000375.1:0-4019 GCA_044869705.1 Binatia bacterium
GAGGCTGCCGCCAAAGGAGTCGCAAGCGAGCCGGAAATCCGCATCGATATTACTCCTGCCCGCGATGCGGGTCCCGATAACTTACTTCAAGCTTCCGGTTACATCTTCGCCACGCCTGAGAACCTCGCCATGATGTCTGGCGTTATGAAAGACTTTTTCGATCGAAGCTACTATTCTGTCCTCGATCGAATCGTCGGCAAACCTTACGGGACGCTCGTTTGCGCCGGCAGCGATGGAGAAAACGCCGCCCGGCAAATTGACCGGATTGCTGCCGGATTGCGTTTGAAAGCCGTTGCCGAACCTATCATTGTCTGCACCCATGCACAGACACCAGAGGCGATCCTAGCGCCAAAGAAAATCGGCGAATACGATTTAAAACGCTGCGCGGAGCTGGGCGCCACTCTCGCAGCCGGTTTGACGCTCGGAATTTACTAGAGGGAATCTGGCCTCACTTGACAGCCCGATTGGGCTCTGTTACCGGTCGCGAGACTGCTCTGCTGGATAATAGCGGGTATTTTTCGATCGCGACAAATCTTGAAGCGCTGAGAAGCATTTCGGCTGAAAACATTTTGCCCTGTCGGATGATTGAAAGGACTATTGATGAACAACGATACCGAACCCAGAGGCGCGGTTCATTGGATCGATCATTTTGTTGTCGGCACCAACGACATGGTGGCCTGGGTCGATTGGGCAGTAAATAGCACGGGCATCGCGCGCCGTCCGATCATCGGACTCACTACTGCGGCACGAAAACGCAATATCAAGATCACGAGCTTTCTCTGGTGGGAGGGTGGCTCCTGCAGAATCGGCGCCTTTCTCCAGCCTGAAATCTATCCACCGCCGAAGCCATTAGGAGAAGACCTGCCGCGCTGCGGCTTTTACATTCGACCCCAAGATATTGACGCGCATCTCAGCCGCCTCGATCGGCACAAAATTACCCATAGTGATCCGATCCGCACGTCCGCCGACGGCGACGAGGGCACGTTGATTTTCTTTGCGGATCCCGACGGCAATCAGTATGAGTTTTGGGCACCGGAAAAAATGCCCGAAGGCGCTATGGAAATTGCGACGGCTGAAAAAGTCGGCCGCATCAGCCACGCGGTGTTCGGCGCGCGCGATCTGGCTCGAACGGCGGCTTTTTTCGAAAAATATTGCGGCGTCAAAGCGGAACAAAATTCTAAAACGGCGGAAGGCACCCTGGTACTGCGCATGCGTGCAGGTGGTCGTCTGATCTACAAGCTAGTCGATAAGGTCGATGAGCGCGTCTCGGGGCATGGTACCTGGTGGGACATGCACACGGCGCTCACCGTGCGCGACGAAGAATTCTTGCCTTCCTATCGTCGCATGTGGGCGGGGATTCCCGAAGAGAAAGGCTATAAAGCCGATCTCAACTTATCGGTCGAAGAGCAAGAGGCGCTTCCGGCGCGCACGGGGCTGCACCGCAGTCCTGTCGGCATTCGGTGGAAAGAAATTTGTGATCGCGGCGATGAATTCTATGACTGGGACTGCCATTCCTTTCACTTCATCGGCGGTAGGCCGCTTAACCCGGACGGGGGCATGGCGCTTTACGAGGCGATCGAACAAGAACATTATCTGCAGGATCTCGCGGCTTCACTGCACAAGGATCACGAGCAAAATCTGATGGAAGGATTGGGCAACGCGAACCCGTTTAAGCCGCAGGATCGATGAGCGAGGTTCGTTCCAGCTCCTACGCCAAATCATCGATCGGAAAATCCCACCACCAGGTGGGCGCGGTGCGATTCCGGAAAGGGCTCTCCCTCACACTGTATCGTTACCAGGTACGTTCCCGCGGTGGGAATCGCTTCGGGTGCAATCGTTGCTGTCAATTCATTTTTCGAAACGAAGCTGGTCGGCAGTGGATTGCCGTTTAGCATGACTCGATGAAAAGGCCACATTCCACCCTCACCGCGCACCCGCAAGGTTGTCGGTCCCGAGCGTTCGGTCAAAAAGAGCGGCGATATTTCCAAGTCGAGGGGTAAACTCTGATATGAGTAGAATGAGGGAATCGGATTCTTGTACTTGCTAAAACCGATATCGATGACCTTGCCATCCATGATGACCATCTTCACGTTTTGAGTCATCCAAATATCTGCAAGCGGATCCCCTTCAATGATCGATAAATCCGCCACCTTACCGGGTTCGATGCTGCCGTAGTCTTTCTCCCTCTTAAAAGTTCGCGCGACGTTGAGAGTCGCCGCTTGAATCGCTTTCATCGCCGGGACACCGGCCTCAACGTCCATCGCCAACGCCTGATGCATCAGCAAGGCCGCCATCCCTCGCGGCGGATCGGAGCCTTCCTTCAAAATACCGCCAGCATCGACGAAGCGGCGAATGAATTCCTTGGCCTTATCGTACCCGATGAGGGCCTGCTCGCGTTGTGTCGGCGAATAGCGTTTCCATAACTTCTCGTACGAGTTTTCCGTCACGGCGCGCACCGCGGCGGGGAGATTCGCGCTTCTGTTATTGAGAATCTGGTTTTCCCTTTCCCTGAAGCGTTCGGCGCTCGCCGATAGCGGACGCAGCCACTTGGCAATCGTTGGCGTCCAAGCGACCTGGTGTTCCACCATGGCATCAATGACCGCGTCGTAGTTCTCTGTTTGATAATAGGCCCCTGCAAGCTCTTGATCGATCACGCCGCCAAGCCGGTCTTGCGCGAGTTTTCGTCTGGCAGGCACATAGGGGATCGAGCTGTAACCCACGGACCAGATATGCTCGATCGCATCGACTCCCGCGTGCGAAGACCCCACGGCGTCCCAGCTGTGCGCAGCCACCGGCATTCCCAGGCGGTGCGCTTCATCGCAAGCGACTTTGACCAGATCCATGGAAAGGAATTCATTGACTTTCAGTATCTCGCATCCAAGCTCGCGCTTTCGCTGAATCGCTTGGCGTACGTCTTCAGCCGTGGTCACAATGATGTTGTCACGCGCGGTCCTGGAGCCGAAAGCATCGTGACCGGTGCTGACGCCGCCAATCGCCCGGCCGGACATCCAAATTCGCGGACCGCGAATTTTCCCCAACGCGGTGCCCTCTTTCTGTGCGCGCGTCCAGGGGCCGTCCTGATAAAGCTCGATATTCGCGCAGGTAGTAATTCCTAAGTGTAAATAGAGCTCACCGTGGAAATCCTCCAGGTGCCCGTGTCCGTCGATGAACCCGGGCAGCACCGTTCTGCCTTTGATCTCGATGATCTCGGCGCCTTCGGGAATTGCGATTTTACCGACGCTCCCGACAGCTTGAATTCGCCCTGCCTGAATCACGATCATGGCATTGTCGAGGGCAGGCCTTCCTGTGCCATCAATCAACTTTCCGCCTTGCACGACTAGGGTTTTTTCCGCCATTTTTCCTCGCGTTCACTGGAGTGGGTTATTTAACGTTTTGTTTCGCAGTTGCGCAACCGATCCCGCCAACTGCTAGTCTTCCGTCAGTATCCCTGAAGAGTTTTATCCGACAGGCAGAAGAAAAATTCTACCGCGGACGGCAGGTCGGCCGCCAGTTTTGCACCGAAATCAGCATTGTCGCGATAATTATTCTCACCTTCGGGACAAAACGAAGACTCGTCTCGCGTGTCTTGGCGGGCACGAGGATTGCGCCACATTCGGCTATTAATTAATTAAAAGGAGGAGGCTATGAAGCAAAATCGGTTATTGATAACGGGATCTTGTGTTTTGGTGGCAGCCTGGATGACCAGCGGAACCGCCATGGCACAATCGGGCTCCGGCGATACGGGTCGCAGCACAAGCGGTTCAGCGCAGTCATCGAAGGAAGTGCATCCCTCCGTAAATACATCGAAGGGACAATCAAAGTCGGAGCGAGCTGACGAGACCGGAACCCCGCTACCGAAGGGCAGCCCCTACGCCGGGACTGTCGACAAAGGCACGAGCAGCAGCTCGAATACCGGCATGGACAGCAGCACAAGCCAAAGGGCCCGTGGGAGTTCGAGCAGCGGGCGCATGGCTCACAGTGGCTCCGCCGCGAACATCAAGGAAGCCCAACAAGCATTG
>JBIOXP010000376.1:0-3947 GCA_044869705.1 Binatia bacterium
GCGAACGTCGATAGTCGGCAGTCGCATGGATGTCCGAGCCTGGATCGATGGCGCCTGCGACATCGTGTGCCACGGCAGCGAACAGCTCTGCTGAAGCCTTTTGCCCGAGGAGCTTTTCTTCCACGCCGCGCTCGCGCCACGGCTTGTCGGCCACACCGGTGAGCGCAATGCGCGCGTCGGCAATCCGGTCTTTTTCGAGCACCAGCGTCGCCGCCACCCCAACGATGGCAAAATCGCCGAAGCGCCGCGCAAACTCCACGAACGAGGAGCCGGAGTTCGCCGGCTGCACCGGAATCGAAGTCTCGACAACCATCTCGTCCGCTCCCAGCGCCGTACTGAAATACGATTGAAAGAATTTCCGCGCAGCGATTTCACGCTTGCCATCAACCCTCGCGACTGTGACCGAGCCGTCGAGCGCCAACAGCGCTGCGGGCAGTTCCGCCGCCGGATCCGCGTGCGCCAGGCTCCCGCAGACCGTGCCGCGATTGCGCGTTTGAGCGTAACCGACATGGGGCAAAGCGGCAGCGATCAGCGGAGCGCACCTTCGAATCAGCGAATCGCCGAGCGCGCGCGCCTGGCGCGCCAGGCAGCCGATCTTAATCGCGCCGTTCGCGCTGCGGATGTAATCGAGGCTGTTGATAAAATTGATGTCGATCAGATGCGGCGGCTGCGCCAGCCGGAAATTCATCATCGGCATCAGACTTTGCCCACCGGCGAGGATCTTGCCGTCGTCGCCGATTTCCCGCAGCAAAGCGAGCGCTTCAGAAAGCTCGCGCGGCCGGTGATATTCGAAAGAAGCCGGTTTCAAACTTTAGCGCTACTTCTTAATCTCAAAATTGGCCGCGTCGATCTTGCCGTCCTTGCGCGGATAGCGCGCCGTGCACACCGGGCAAAACATATAGAATTCTTCGCCCTCGTCGTAAATCATTTTGTGCACGTTGTAGCGATGCCCGCATTTCGGACAGGTGATGTAAAATTCCGGTGGCATACAATTCGTCCCCTTCTTTTTGTCATTCCGAGGAGCGATGTGACGAGGAATCTATCCGCAAAACATCCCTCACATTTGTTCGGTGACAGCCTCGAAACTCCATGCTAGCCTGCGATTTTCCCCAGCTCCGCCGCGCTGACGAAGTCTTCGAGCCGGATACGCGCCAGCGCGTCGTCGGGCGGCTTGCCGATGTCAGGAAACGGCTTGCCGACGGGCTTTGTAGCATCGATGATCAAACCGCCGACGCGCAGATATTTTTCCGTCGACGGGTCCTGACGATTGGCTTGCAGATCGCGGACGATCTGCACCTGCGCCGAATCTGCGTCGATCCGCGTGCTGATCGCGAACAGCACCATGTTCAAATCGAAAGGATCGATGTCGTCGTCGACGAGAATCACGTTCTTGATTCGGTCGGCGAAGCTGCCGAGCGCCATTAAAGCGAGCCGCGTGCTTTCGCCGGGGATTCGTGGCTTGAATTGAATGACATAGGTGTACGGACAAACCTGATTGACCGCGAGCACGCGCGGGTAGCGCTCCTTGAGCACGCTGTAAACGTAGGACGCCGCGCCGAGCACCCCGTAGGTGTCGTGGCCGGTCCAGTTGCCGATACAGATCGGCTTGTCGCGCATGAGAAATGCCGTCGGCGTGAAAATCGGCTCCAGCGTCTGCGGCGAGTAGTAGCGCATTACGTCCGCCCAGGGACCGCAGATTTCTCTCTTGCGAAGATCGATCATGCCTTCGAGAACGATCTCCGCATCGGCGGGGATCAAGAACTCTTCACCGAGGGTCGCCGACGGCGTGACCCGCACCGGGCTATCGAGCAAACCGCCGGCGAATTCATATTCGTCCACGCCCCAGGCGCAGTTCGAACCGGCGGCGACTTCAAAGGCCGGATGATGCCCGAGAGCAAACGCCACCGGCATTTTGTCAAAGCCTTTGGCGCGATAACGGTTCATGTACTCCATGAGATGACGCGGGTTGATGCGCGCCGAAGCGTGCTCGGGCGAGTGCACGTGTAGTCGGTGCCAGGAAAGGTTACAGCGGGCGGAATCCGGCTCTCTGCCGATACCAACCGCACAGAGCCAGCCGGGCTTGGCGTCGAATTCGTCCTTTCGATAAACCGGCAGATCGAAAAGCGACATGCACGATCCGGTGAGCACCGTATGATGAATCGGCGCGTGCGCAGCGGAAATCTTGATTGGTTTTTGCGTCAGACGATTGCGCCGGGAAAATTCCTGCGCCAGGTCCTGAAACTGGACTTCGCCATCGAGATCCAGCGCCGCCGCCTGCTTGCGCAGGGTGGCAAGCTCGGAAAAGAGCAGCTCGCCTTCCCAGATTTTGCCGCTGAGGGTCTTGAAGCCACGAAACAAAGTCACGGGCCGCTTGCCGTTCGATTTCAACTTCGCGAGGAAGGCCGCCGCATCGCACGCCGCGATGTCGAACGCTTTGCCGCGTGTATCGACCCGCAACAATTCCGCGGGCCAGCGCTCGTCGAGAATTTTGAGAAAACTTCGCAGATCCTTGGCGTGAGACTGCATCTCTAACTCCGTTGGCGGCATCAAGCAGCTACCGCGCCGCCTTTCGCGTTCGTGCTTCGATCCGCTTGGGCAGGATCGTCTTGATGTTCTGCAGATGCGCTCGCATCAGCTCCCGGGCGCGTCTCGCGTCGTTGCGCTTGATCGCCGGGAAAATTTCCCCATGGTCCCGCAGCACGGCAAACCGCCGTGCGTCACGTCTTCGATGCGCCGTCTGAGCACGAGTTTTTCGCAGATGCCGTTCGAGACACGAGTCACCGCGGTTGCCAGCGATCTCGGCGAGACTGAGAGATTCCGCTGCGTTGCCCGAGGAGTTTTGCTTGCGCTCCGATCTTTCACTGCGGTAGATATTTGATAATTTACGAATTATCAAATCCCACGGCAGAAAATTTCTCCTGACACAGCGCCGAATGGATCAACACACTTGTTGATAAACTCGGTTGCGCTTCTGTGGGCCTTCTGCGCGGTTCCCGCCGCTGCGCAGGATCTCGGGCGGCATTTTCAGAGAATTCGCGACGGCATTTACGTCTATGGCGTCGATGATCTCCCCGGCCGCGATCCGACTTTCAATTGCTGGATCATTCTACCAACGATGGCGTCGTGCTGATCGACAGCGGGCCGAATCCGCCGGACTCCTCCTCGTCCTGAAAGCAGTGCGAAAGCTCACCTCGCTGCCGATTCGGTTTCTTGTCAACACTGAAACCCATAACGACCACACTACCGGCAATTTCGTCTTCTCGCCGCCGGCGGTCGTTATTGGCGCCGCAGGAGCACCGCCTGAATAAAAAGCTATTATGATCCCAAACGGAACGAAAGATCGATCGCGGAATCGAGCGAGATGCGCGAAGGCTTTCGCGGTTTTCGCCTGGTTCCCCCGCACCTGGAGTTTAACGATCGCATGACGGTTAACCTCGGCGATTGAACTCTGCAGCTGATCCAACTCAACAATATTCACAGCGACGCCGACACAGCGATTTGGCTGCCGAAACAGTGGGTGCTTTTCTCCGCCGCGCTTGCCGCGATCAAGCGCTTTGGCTTTCTGCGCCCGTTCGTGACGACTGAAAACATCGAGTCGGACCTGAAAAAACTCTCGGCGCTCGATCCCGAGCTTGTCGTCCCCGCACACGGCCACCCGACCACAGTGGAGCTCCTCGATGAAACGATAAGTTCTACGACGTGCTTCTGGACCGAGTGGGGAAAACAGATCGGGGAGGGAAGATCGCTTGAAAAATCAAAAAGCATCCCGGCTTGCCGGAGTACAAAAGCTGGACGGGCGGAAAAGCGCGCCTCGATACTAACATCGAAGCCGCCTATCGGACGTTAGCTAAATAACCTGAGCAGAGCGGGGTTGATTGGCCGATAAGATTCTCGCGTCCGATGCGAGCGAGCCCGTGCTAATGCGAAGGATTGCTAGAAATGGTGGC
>JBIOXP010000377.1:0-36220 GCA_044869705.1 Binatia bacterium
ATCACAAGGGTGAAGGATTTATTTTCTCTCTTGGCCCTTTTCGCGGCTCTTTTTTCCATCAAGGTCTTCAGCGGTTTCTTTTTCTCGTTCTTCCTACTGTCCTTGCCTTTGCTCATGATGGCTACTCCTTGTGGCCGAGCGTCATAGGCTCAGCGAAAAATTTTATCAATTGACTGCACCTAGTCGGCATCACTCGGCCGCGCCCACTTTTGGACGCCACTTGTCAAAACGATGCTCGTAGCGGTCTATCACTGCGGTCAGCGTCATTCCCGAAATCGCAAAGATGAGAACTCCGACGAAGACCTTGTCCGTCTGGAAGGTGGCGCCGGCGACGGTGATCATGAACCCAATCCCCGCCGTCGCTGCGTAGAGCTCGCCGACCATGACGCCGATAAGAGCGCGACCGACCGCCAATCGCAGGCCGGTCAAAATGAATGGTACAGTAGATGGAAGCACGACAGACCTAAAGATTTGCCAATCCGAAGCGCCAAAGCTTCTTGCCGCGGTAAGGAGATTATGCGGTGTTGTCTTCACTCCGTCGCGGGTGTTGATCAGCAAGGGGAAGACAGCGCCAAGAAAAATAATACCGACCTTGGAGATAATGCCGATGCCCAGCCAAATAATGACGAGGGGCAAGAGAGCGATTCGTGGGGTCGCGTTCATGGCGTTAACAAATGGGTCGCAAATGTAGGCGAATCGCGTGTACCACCCGATCGCGATGCCAAAAGGGACGGCGACAAGAACGGAAAGCAGGTATCCCCAGACAAATTCGATGCCGCTGACGTATAAGTCGTTATAGATCTCCCCCGAAGCAAACATTTGATAAGCGGCCGTGAACACGAAAGACGGCGCACTCATGAACATGGGGTTGATGAGTTGCAGCGTATTGCCGCACAACTCCCAAGCGGTCAGAAACAGGATCACGGCAGCTGCACCCAGGATCTTCTTTTCCTGGATAAGATAAAACTTATAAAGGCTTGAGGCCTCCGCCACTCTAACGTCTAATAATAACTCTTCTTGAGCCGTCTGGTTGGCCATAGATCTATCCTCCTGGTTTTCGGGTCGGCAAAGTTGCTTGTCGCCCAGCCTCGCGAATCAATAAGTCGAACTTCAGCAAATAGACCGCGCAATTTGGAGCACTGTCGATTAAACATGACGTTATTTCATACACGAGCTTAATTTACGCCGACGGTAAGAGATTGCTGTTCAATATTAGACAAGGTTGATAATAATTATTCGTGTAGTTTTGAGCGACCGCCAAAACGAGAATATCGTGCCGATAGTGAAACGGATGATCAACTTACCACCGGTCCTCTTGAATCATATGAAGGAGAGAGTGAAGGAGGAATGTCACGTTAATTTGGTGGGCAGTTGCCCCTGTCTAGCATAAGCTCTTAATAAGTGACAACGTGCGGTATGAAGAAAACATCCAAACAAAGTCTGGCTCTATACTTAACCGTCCGTCAGACGGCTACAAAGCTCAAGGTTACACGTCAAGATATCCAGGAGGCAGTAAGACGGGGCCGGCTACTAGCTATGCAAACAGGTTCCGCGTTACTAATCCCGCGTTCCGCCGTCGACGCTTATGCCAAGACCCGCGCCGAAAGAGCTCCTAAATGAGCATTGTTTACATAGGCTTGGAAAATTAGAGCCTGTCGCGGTCGAACCGACTCGGCGCGCTAAGAATCTTGGTCTCACTGGAAACACCGATCAATAATGACGTGATAGATGTCAACAAGCGTAGGGTCGACCCGTTTCTGGCGCAGTGATTGCTGTCTAATAGCGAACAAAGTTTCAAAAAAAGACGTGATCCCGGAGCAGTGGAACCAATCACGTGTGAGCGTACGGCTTTAGCCCACGACTTGCCGTCGTCTTGCGCAGAGCATCAGTTTGGCGCGCGCCGGGCTTTCATGCAGTTGTTGAAAGCTTCCGCTTTGCTGCCGGCGGTCGATAGCGCCGCCTGGCGCTCGCAATCCGAAGCATCGCGGCTCAGCGTGTTGGGAGTGGGTGTCCGCGTATCGGTGGGCGAAGGCATCGTTCTTGTTTCGGCGGGCGGAGGTGTGGCGCCGCTCTCGACTGGAACGGGCGAGTAAGTACGCGCCGGAGCGCATCCGGCCAGAAGGATCGTTGCCATGAGCACTAGTTTTTTCACGCGAGCTCCTCTTTCCATGATGTTCGAGCGGCTAGCTTGATTGTGAATGGTTTTGCATCGCGGTGCTAGTGTCCTCGCACCGAATTCTCCGAATATGTCTCATTTGTCGTCCATGCCCATGGAAAATCGGCATCCAGAGGCACGACGCGTCCGATGCGCTGGGGCAGTTTTTCACTTCTCAGATGGATAGTATGACGACGAAAAGGACAACCCTTCGATTGCCCCTTTCGTGTACGTAGATCGTTAACTCAGGCGCCGAGAGCTTTATGAAGTTGAACGAATGACTGGAGCTGTGCCTGCCGGTTCGAGATCTGGTTGTCCTGCTGTAGATAAAGGCTCCGTTGTGTATCGAGGAGCGTCAGGTAGTCGATGGCGCCCGCATCGAAGCGTGCTTTGGCAATGTCGTAGGCATTTTGCGATTCTTTGACCGACTGCACCGAAAGAGCCGCCTGTTCGTTGTTGTTCTTGAGCGTGGCGAGCGCATCTTCCACTTCTTGAAACGCGATAAGAACGGTTTTCTGATACTGCGCAGCAAGCTCTTTTTGACGCGCGGTCACGGCTTCTAGATTTCCAGTAAGCCTGCCACCAGTAAAAATCGGCGCGAGTAAGCTCGACGTCAGTGATGTCGCCGCGGCGGCCGGCCCGCCGAATCCTGCGGCAATCGCAGTATCGACGCCGAGTGTCAATGACGGAAAGAATTGTGCCCGTGCCACGCCGATATCCGCATTGGCTGCACGCAGACTCGCCTCGGCGCTCTGAATGTCCGGTCGAGCCGTCAGCAATGTCGCCGGCGGCGTCAAATCAACCTGCGGCATTGTCAATGTCGTGAGATCTCCGGCCGGAACCGTGAGATCTTGCGGCGCTCGACCCAGTAAAATCGCCAGAGCATTGGCGGTCGTGCTCCGCGCCTGCACGAGGGCCGAGACCGCGGCGCGAAAATTATTTACCGCGACGCGCTGTTGCGAGACTTCCAGCCCCGACAAGCTCCCCTGAGCAAAGCGCGCCTCAGTGATGCGCAGGATTTCCTCGGCATTTTTCAGATTAAATTCTGCGATACGGATGCGGTCGTTGAGGCTCAGAAGCTGAGTGTAAAAGTCGGTAGCGTCGGAGGTTACCACGAGGCGGAGCGCCTCGCGGTCGAACTGAACTGCGTCGGCGCTATAGTTTGCCGACTTGGCCTGGTTGCGGTTTTTGCCCCAGAGATCGAGCTCGTAGCTAAGGCTACCCCCACCGCGAACCGAGTGAACGTCCGTCGAGTTTTGAAATGTCTGAGATGCCGAGCCGCTTGCGTTGACCGTCGGATAGAGCGGCGCCGCCGCAACCTTAGCGAGTGCTCGCGCTTGATCGATGCGGTGCAGTGCGACCTCTAGGTCGAGATTCTGCGCGAGGGCGGTTTCCACCAGGCGATCGAGATCGGCATTGCCAAACTGCTGCCAGAAAGGGGTCGCGCTTGGTTGGTCATTGAGGCTAACGCCGGCGACAGTCGACCACCCGTTAGGGATGGCCATGTCCGGCCGCTGGTAATTCGGCGCCAGGCTGCAGGCTGACAACGCCAGGGAAAAAACGATCGTGCCGCTCACCAATGATTTACGCATAATCCACCTCACTCGGAAGCTAACGCAATCACCGGATCGAGTTGCGCCGCTTTGCGCGCGGGCAAGTACCCGAAGATCAATCCGGTGGCTGATGCGCAGGCAAAAGCCAACACCGCCGGTGTAATTGAGAAGATGACTGCCATGCCGCTGTAACGAAGAATCATGCCCGCACCGATCCCTATCAGGATGCCGAGAATGCCTCCGGCGGCGCAGACCACGGCCGCTTCGATGTTGAATTGCAGCAGGATGTCGCGCATGCGCGCGCCGGTGGCCATGCGGATACCGATTTCCCGGGTGCGCTCGACGACACTGACGAGCATGATGTTCATGACACCGATGCCGCCCACCAGCAGCGAAATTGCGGCGACGGTTCCGAGGAGCAAAGTGAAGGTGTCTTGGGTTTCCATCGCGGCCTGCAGAAAAGACGCCATATTACGAACGCTAAAATCTTCAGTCTTGTGGCGCTCGCGCAGTAAATTTTCGACGCTCTGCTGGGTCGCCTCGATATCCGCGGCGTCTTTGACTTTGATCGTGATGCTGCTCAGGTAGTTCTTACCGAAGAGCCGCACCAGCCCAGTGGTGATCGGTACGAAAATCACATCGTCCTGATCGCTGCCATTGGGCGATGCGCCTTTTTCGGTCATGACGCCGGTGACCAGGAACGGGACGTTCTTGAGCAAGATATACTTACCTACCGGACTGTCGCCGTTCGGAAACATCGTTTTTGCCACTGTGCGTCCGAGCACGACGACGGCTGCGTAATGTTTCATATCGTCGCCATTGAAAAACTGTCCTTCGGCCACGGGCCAATCGCGTGCCGAGGGAAAATCCTCACCGGTGCCCTGAACCGAGGTCTGATAGTCAATGTTGCCAAGTCGCACCGTTGCGCGACCGCTGCGCTCGGGTAAGGCCGCATCGATGTTGGGCAGCGCTTTGATGGCGGCCGCATCGTCCGGCACGAGTGTCGCAATGTCGCCCGTGTTGCGGATCCCGGCGGCGCCGGGACGGATCAGCATCAAATTCGTCCCGAAGGAGCTGATCCGATCGAGAACTTTCTGCCGGCTGCCTTCGCCGACCGCGAGCATAGCGACGACTGCGGCGACGCCGATGATGATACCGAGCAGCGTTAAAACGGTGCGGAAGAGATTCACGCGGAGCGAACGCCACGCCGTCACCAGCGCTTCTTGCATGCTCGCCGCGAGGCTCACACCTTCCCGCAGATTACGATCCTCTACCGCAGTCGTGCCGTGTTCTTTTGTGCGACCGCTATCCTCGAGAATCCGACCGTCCTGAATGCGCACGATACGCCCGGCATGCTGCGCGACAGTTTCAGCGTGGGTAATCAGGATAATTGTTCGACCTTCGGCATGAAGCTGCTTGAGCAGCGCCAGCACCTCGTCGCCGCTCCGGCTGTCGAGTGCGCCGGTAGGCTCGTCGGCGAGAATTACCGGGGGATCATTGACCAGAGCGCGCGCGATCGCGACACGCTGCTGCTGGCCGCCGGAGAGTTCGGCGGGACGATGATCGGTCCGATCTCCGAGTCCGAGGCGCTCGAGCAGTTTGACCGCACGCTCGGTGCGCTTGTGCTTGGCAAGGCCGGCGTAAACCGACGGAATTTGAACATTCTCGCCAGCCGTGGCCGTAGCGAGAAGGTTATAACGCTGAAACACGAAACCAAAAGTTTCCCGTCGGAGCGCTGCAAGCTCGTCCGGCGAAAGATGTGCGGCTTCTTTGCCCAATACCCGGTAGCTTCCTGACGTTGGCCGGTCGAGACAACCGATGATGTTCATCAGTGTCGATTTACCGGAGCCGGATTGCCCCATGATGGCGACGAATTCGCCGCGTTCGATCGAGAGTGAAACTCCATCGAGAGCGCGGACGGTGGTATCGCCGTTCTGGTAGTGCTTATGGACGTCGGTCAATTCGAGAATGATGGCGCTCATAACTGTGGTCCTCGGTTAAACCGCGGCGCGTTGGTGCGATTGGTGTTGCCCTGCTGCGTGGCGGTGTTCGCGTTCGGATTGCCGGCGGGCCGGTTGACAACTATGCGTTCGCCTTCTTTCAATCCGTCGATTACCTGGGCTTGGGTGCGGGTCTGGAGGCCGACATGGATGATGCGCTGCTCGCGACCCTTCTCTGTGGCTACGGCGACCCGGTAGGCTTTGCCGTTGGCGTTGTCTTCTTTTGCGGCGCGCCGAGTCAGCACTTCCGCCGGGACGATCACGGCGTTGTCGGCTAGCCCAGGATGAAAAACACCTGTGTCGTCATGCCGGTTTTGAGCTGGCGGCCTTCGTTCTTAACGTCGATCAGAACGTCGTAGAGAACCACGTCGTTTACGACCTCCGGCGAGGGCTGAATCTGACGAACCGTGCCTTGCCAGCGCTGGTCGCTGTCGCCCAGAGTGGTGAAATAGGCAGGCATGTTTTCCTTCAAGCGGTTAACATCGGCTTCGGCGACCTGAGCGCGCACGGTCATGGTATCTAAATTCGCCACCTGCATGACGGTCGGCGTCGTCTGGTTGGCATTCAACGTTTGGCCTTCTTTGGTCGGGAGCGTGGTTACCGTTCCATCCATCGGCGCGTAGATCTTGGTGAAGCCCAAGTTGGTTTGGCTCGCTTTGAGATTGGATTGGGTCTCTTGAATCTGCGCGGCAATCGAATCGACCTGCGCCTTGGCAACCGCCGCCTGAGATTCCGTTTCCTGCAACGCTTGCTGGCTGACCGCATTCACCGCGATGAGATTTTGATTGCGCTTAAGATTCTGGTCGGCCAGAACGGCTTCCGCCTTCTGCTGATTGAGTTGGGCGCGCAAGCTATTGAGCTTGGCTTCGCCGGCTTCCACCTGTGCCTGGTAAACACGCGGGTCGATCTCGGCGAGGAGCTGGCCCTTATGGACACTGTCTCCGATATCGACGTGGATTTTTTTTAGCTGTCCGGAAACCTGTGTGCCGACATCGACGTATTGTTTAGGTTCCAGCTTGCCCTGGGCGGTAACCACTTCCTCGATTGTGCCTCGGGTGACTGTAATTGGCACCAGATTTTCGCGCCGCTTGTTTTGCGCGGCGGCGCTGTACCAGTACCAGCCACCGATGCCAATCGCGACTGCGGCTAAAAGGACAATCAGTTTTGTTCGTTGAGATTTCACCCTTGCGAGCATTAGGTTCCATTTCATATCCGTTATGCCTCCCACCGCTGTCATCTCTTAATACGACCGCGCGGCGCTTAGTCTTCGGCTCGGTAATTCAAAAAAAAACACCGGAAATACCGGTGTTTGGGACGTACGCTATTTGACTCAGAGGGGCTATCGGCTGGTCGGACGGCGCAGTAAATCGGCGAACATTCGGCGTTCGTCGGGCGAAAGCTCTTTTGCCGCCTGTTTGACTGCCTGGCCGATTTGCTTGAACATCTGCTCACGGGATTGGTCGAACTTGGCGACTTCCCGGTCATAGGCTGCTTCATCGAAGCGCTCCGCAGCCAATATCCGAAGGGCTTCCGTGCGGGATGCATCCATTTGATCCCGAAGTGGATCCCCGGCAGCACGGATGCGAGAAAAAAGCGCGCGAATGTGAGATTGAGCGGGTTCGGGGAGTTTCTTCAGCCCCTGTTCCATCCTTTCCTGGCGCGAAGGAGTTCCGGAAAAACTTCGCGGCACATGGCCCAAAAAAACGCCGAGGAACATAAGGTTCAAAATCAGGGAGGCAAAAAATACGAGTTTGGCCGTTGTGCTCATAACATCGCCTCGTCTACGGCCAAGAAGCTTTGTGCTGCTACAACATCTTTGCCGCTCGTATCGTTATCCTGTGGGGTGCTGAAGCCGATCACCAGGCCAACCGCCAGCGCGCTGGCCAGGACATAAGCAGGCTTCGGCAGGTGGAATTCGGCGCAAAGGTCCCGAATCGATTGCCATAACGAAACAGACTTTATCTGCGGCACCTGCTGTGCCCGCAAAATGATCCTTTGCGCCAGATCGGAACTCGCCGGGGTCAGCTTCCGCTGCCGTAACCAGAGATCAAGCTTATCATCGCGCTTGTCGTTCATGGCCATAAGCACCTCATAAAATACTTGCTAGGCGCGCTTTCAACGTCGTTTTGCCGCGCATGATTAAAGATTGAAGCGCTTTGAGATTAATTCCCATGATTTCGGCCGCTTCCTGATTAGTCAAACCTTCGTCAAAACACAGGTTCAAAGCGATTCGTTGCCGTTCAGGCAGTGCCGCGATCTCTTTTTCGAGCATTTTCTGCTCCTGCGCTCGGATCATCGTTTCGTCCATCGGTTCGCGTTCGTCGATGAGCTGCGTTCCATCGTCCAGCGGGCCGGGAGTCTTCCGCTTGCGTAAATCGAGACACAAATTCACCACGATGCGGTAAAACCAAGTGGTGAATTTGCTGTTTTTCTCCGGTCGCCAAACCCCTGGACTTTGCCAGAGTTTGATGAACGCGTCCTGCACCACGTCCTCGGCTGCTTCCCGGCTCTGTAGATATCGATAGGCGAGACGGTAAAAGCGTTGGCTGTGGCGCTCGACCAGGGTCGAAAAGGCTTGGCTGCTGCCGTTCTGAATTAATGAGAGAAGCTCGTTGTCGTCTTTCTCCGGCCAAGCTGTCGCCATGGGTTAGTTTAGAAGTTCTGAGGATGTAGTTTCCGAGCTTGATCATACTACCTGCGCGCTTCGAAAATAAGGCTGAATACAAACCGTTCAATGAGTGATACGAATGGAGGTGATAAAGTCTTCGGGACGGCAAGTCTCGCTTTTTCAGGGGTTTCCGGCCGATCGGCTCGAAACCCATCCGAGAAATCGCTCTCTGTCGCGAATGGAAGAGGCATCCAGTGAGCACCATGGATAGGTTCCGCCATAAAGCCGCGCAGTCGGCGCGAACCCGTACACGATTGGAACCAAATCGCGGAGCGTATCATACCAGGCACGCCGTTCATCCCGGTCGAAGGGGTCATCGTCTCGAGTGTCGAGGCGGCGGCACAGATCACGCCACTCGCTCAGCGAAAAGCCCAGCTGTACGCATTCCGGATACAACGAAAGAGTGATCAGACGCGGGCGCGAGAAGTGTTGGTTCTCGTCAAATTCTAGGATAAAAGGCGGAGCTGAAACGTAGTAATCGCAGGGCGGAACAAGCGGGCTCTTGATGAAGTCGCGATGGCCGCGGAAGTCCTCCAGACCTGACTGAATCCGTTCCAATGCCGGGCCGATCGGCGTCGTGACGTAGTCGCGCGGCGAGGCTGACCAGCCAAACGAATAATTCTGATGGCACCGGCCATAGATCGCTTCCAGCATTTCGCCGACCCGCTGTTTGCATAGCCGGCAGTGGCTGGAATGTGAATTATTGTTCAAGCTGTTCAATCGCTTTGCTCGCTTCAACCGCTGCGCTCAGTTCAAATCATCGGGAACGACTTGAACGGTTTGAACTGGTTGAACGATTGGAACTTGTCCCAGCAGCCTAGTACAGAATTAGAAGAAGGAGAATGTTGTAATGGCCAAACCCCTTTCGATTATTGGCGCTCCGGTCGGACGCGTCGAGGGCGCCGAGAAAGTGAGCGGTCAAGCGATCTACGGCGCCGACGTTCACTTCCCGAATACTTTGTGGGGCAAGATTCTGCGAAGCCCCTACCCCCATGCGCGTATCGAAAATATCGATACCTCGAGAGCGTGGAAGGTCGAAGGAGTCAAAGCGATCGTTACCGGGAAAGACGAGCCGAATCATCATCAGGGCAAAAGCATCCGCGACATTCCCGTCTTGTGCTGGGACAAGGTGCGCTATGTCGGGGATAAAGTGGCGGCGGTCGCGGCTGAAAGTCGTGAGGCTGCGGAGGAAGCGCTGCACTTGATCGAAGTCGAATATGAGGAGTTGCCGGCCGTTTTCGACGTGCTCGAGGCGATGAAACCGGGCGCGCCCATCTTGCATGACGATCCGTCGCTCTACGATGGCGCGCCACAGGATATTCTCGTCAAAGACATTCCTAACGTGCTCAATAAACTAAGCTGGGGGAAAGGCGATATCGAAGAAGGTTTTCGCGAAGCGGATCTGGTCCTGGAGCACACGTTTCGAATTCCCATACATCATCAAGGTTATCTGGAACCGCAGTCGTTTCTGGTCAATATCGCCGCCGATGGCCAGGTCAACGCCTGGGCATCGACGAAAAGTCCATTCGGAACGCGCGCGCAATTTGCGAAAGCGGCGGGCCTTTCGGCGAGTCAAATTCGTGTTCACGCCGTTCATGTGGGCGCCGACTTCGGCGGCAAGAGCGGCGCCGGTGAATTGCCGATCTGTTATTTCCTTGCCAAGCAAGCCGGACGGCCGGTGAAAATTCTTTTGACCCACAGCGAAGAGCTGACGGCGATGAACCCGGATCACGACACGGTGGTGAGAATAAAAACCGGCGTCAAGCGTGACGGGCGGATGACCGCCCGCTATCTGCAAGCGATTCACGGCACCGGCGCGTATGCGGGTATGAAGCCGGGGCGCGCGAGCATCGGCGGTGCCGGCACTGCCGGGCCGTATAAGATCGACAGCACCTATATGGAAGCCTTGCAAGTCTACACTAATACCGTGCCCTGTGGCTTCTGGCGCGCGCCGGGAGCGATTCAAGCCGTGTTCGCGTCGGAATCGCACATGGATCTGATCGCACGCGCTCTCAAGATGGATCCGGCGAAATTTCGCCTGATAAATCTGGTCGGCGAAGGCGAAGAAAATGCGTTGGGCAAATCGTGGAAAGGAGTTAAAGCGAAGGAGACCCTCGAGGCGGCACTGCGCGCCGCCGGTTGGAACAATCCGAAACGCGCCAACATTGGCCGCGGACTGGCGATGTACGAGCGCGGCACGGGAGCGGGAAAAGTTTGGGTGAATCTCACGGCCGAGCTCGATGGAAGCTTGACCGTGTTCACCGTCGCAGGTGATCAGGGAACGGGATTACAGACCGTGTTGTGCCAAACCGTCGCCGCGGAAATGGGCGTGCCGTACGAGCAGGTGCGTTGTAAAATCGGTAACACTTCGGACGTCTCCTACAGCGTCGACGTCGGTTTCGGCGGTAGTCGCTCGACCAACATCAATAGCGCCGCGGCGCATCAAGCGAGCGGTGAGCTCCGCAGCAAACTCACGCAGCAAGCGGCGCAGATCCTCGGCTGCGCGGCGGATCAGATCAGTTACAAAAACGGCAAATTTTCGAGCGCCAACGCAAAAGCCAAACCTTTGAGCTTGAGCGATGTCGTCAAAGCTCACGGCGCACCGGTGACCGTGAGCGTCGAGACCGAAGTCCCGCGCAAAGGATCGTCGACTTCTTTCGTCGCACAGGTCGCCGAGGTGGAAGTCGATCCGCAGACCGGCAGAGTCCAATTGAACAAATTCATTACCGCGCACGATGTCGGCACGATCATCAATCCGCTCGGACATCAGGGGCAGATCGACGGCGAGGCGGTGATGGCGATCGGCTCGAGCTTGATGGAAGAGTTGATCCATGATCAGGGGAAAGTCACGACGACCAATTTAGGCGAGTACAAAATCCCGAATATTGCGGATGTTCCGCAATTCAAGACTGTATTGGTGAAAGGGAACAATGGCCCGGGACCGTATGAAGCGAAAGGCATCGGCGAGCACGCCAATGTGGCGCCGCCGGCAGCGATTGCCAATGCCGTCCAGGACGCTTGCGGCGTGCGCTTGTTCGAAATTCCAGTCACTGCGGAGCGGCTGTACCAGGCAATCAAAGGCAGGCAACCGGCACCAGCCAGCAGCCAAGAGTAGGATTGTAGGGGCGCAGCATGCTGCGCCCGCAACTGATTAGGACGTCTTGGAGGGGTTATGAGAATGCTGATCACGATCGTCGGTTTTTTTCTGGCGGCGTTTCCGCTGAGCGCCCACGCGCAGGACAAGATCAAAGTGGCGTACAGTTCCACGGACACACTGAACCAGATTTGGACGATCGCGCAGGATGCCGGTTTTTACAGGAAGAACGGCTTGGATGCCGACTTGGTTTACATCGGCAGCACGACGGTCGGCATTGCCGCGATTGTCTCGCAGGATGTTCAGGTCGGCAACGCTGCCGGCAGTGGCGTCGCCAACGCCGCAGTGCGCGGAGCGGATGCGGTCTCCGTCGCCTGTACCATCAACGTGCTCGCCTACGAGCTTGTGGTGCTCGACAGTATCAAGTCGGCCGAAGATCTCAAAGGGAAGGCAATCGGCATCAGCAGGTTCGGCAGTGTGTCGGATGTTGCTGCGCGCGAACTGCTCAAAGGATTAGGATTACGGCCGATGGAAGACGTTAAAATTCTTCAAGTCGGTGGTGCTGCGGAGCGCGCCGCTGGGTTCAGCCGCGGCGTGATCGCCGGATTTCCCTCGCCGCCGGGAAACGTCAATCTGATTCCGGGCGGACTGCCACACCGCATCCTCGCCGATATGGGAGATCTAAAAAAACCCTATCCGCTGCCGTTCATCTGCGCCGTGACCACCAAGAGTTATCTAGCCAAGAATCGTTCGATCGTAAAACGAGTGGTTATGTCGTTGATTGAAGCGTCGCACTATTTCAAAACCAACAAAGAAGGAAGTCAGAAGATCATCGCGAAGTACTTGCGGAGCGCAAATAAGGCTTATCTGGACAGTTCGTACGATTCGACAGTGAAAATTCTCGAGCGGCTTCCTTATACCAGCCGCGAAGGGATGAAAATTCAACTCGACGACGCCCTGAAGCAAGCGCCCAACAGCAAAGTCACCGTAGACAGCCTCATCGATGATAGCGTCGTTCGCGAACTGGAGAAGGAGGGCTTTATCGATACGGTCTATGGCAAGCAATAGGCAGTTCTCAGTGGCAGAGAGAACACTGCCAAAGACCAACCATAAAGCATAGATCTTCGAATGTTACCGTCTTCCGCCGCTCCGAACAGTGTGGGCCGTTTGAGGACTGCGTAAGCAGTACGCGCAGCGATTGTTGAAGCCGGCTCGCGGAGGTGTTAAGAAAGATTTCCTCGTGGTCGCATAGCTCAGATGGTTAGAGCGCGCGCCTCACATGCGCGAGGTCGTAGGTTCGATTCCTACTGCGACCACCATGTTTTGACATCGTGACCCGCGGTTTTTGTAGCGCTTCTCTTTTCCCGCCAATCTCGTCACGGCTTTGAATTTCTCAGCTAAGGCAGTTTTGGGCCGAGCTGCCGGCAAGCTATGTAGAGTGCGGGCGGAACGATCCCTGCGCCTCCCAAGCGCTTTCTCACAGATGTCCTTTCTTCTTGAAATAAAAAAACAAGCCCAAAGAAATCACGGTCATTAATCCGATGACCACGAAATATCCATAGCGCCAATCCAGCTCAGGCATAAACTTGAAATTCATTCCGTAAATTCCAGCGATGGCTGTAATGACGATGAATATGGTGCCCCATGCCGTGAAGCGTTTCATTGTTGCGTTCAGCTGATTGGAAGTAGAAGCCAAATAAATCTCGAGCACGCCAGAAAGAGTCTCCCTCAATGTATCGAGCTCTTCGACGATACGAATCAAGTGATCGTAAACATCGCGAAAGTAAACGAGATGCTGCGGCCGGATGAATGCGAAATCGTGGCGGGTGAGCTGATTGAAGATCTCCCGTTGCGGCAGAATGGCACGCCTGATACGAACCAGGTTTCGTTTCAGGACCAAAACCCGTTTAACATCTATTGCGCTGCCTCTTACAAGAAGCCGGTCTTCGAGCGTGTCGATTTCCTCTTCAATGTCGTCCAATAACGGGAAATAAGAATCGATGATCAAATCCAGCATTATGTACAACATAAAGTCCGGTCCGCGCCCAAGAGCCAGAACAATTCGCTCCTGCAAGTGGGAATCCTCGATCAGCCCGGGCAACGGCCCGTAATGGACAGAGACGATCCAGTTTCGTCCCAAAAGCAAATCTAGTTCAGACCGATCGATCTGACTGTTTTTCTTTCGTTGGAGCGGATGGATCGCGAGATAAACGTAGTCGTCAAACGAGTCCAGTTTTGGGCGCTGATTTTGATGAACAACATCTTCCATCGTGAGGTCGTGGATTTTGAAATGCTTTTGCAAAAACTGAAGTTCGTCTTGGTTGGGGGCATCGAAGTGGAACCATAAATTGGAATCACTTCGCCGTAGCAGATCAACTGCCAGTTCTCTATCGATTTCCTCAAGGTCGTCTGCTTTGGCATGGCGGATTGTTAACATTTTGTGCCCCACAGTTTAATGACAGTCTGCGCGCCTCGAGATCTTTTTAAAAAACGATACAAAGGATGGCAAGAGAAACGATAGGTTACGCTAGGACGGTTCCATCGATTGAAGGTGCGAGCTTGTTTAATGAAGATCCGACGTCAATTCTTCGCGCTACTGCTTTGGCCAATGCGCCGTTTGGCTTCCCGTAAGCTCGGTTCCGGAATGCACGTCCTGTTGCAAGATGTCCCATTTGCTCCCGAAGATGCGGAAGTTCGCAGATCTGCTGCTGGCGTTTCCCAATTTCACGTTCCTTTGTTGGAACCCACTATGTAAGAGAGGACCACACTGCTGAAGTGAAGTCGGTCCCTCATGGGTCAAGGTTGATGACAAACCTGGCAATACTCGTCGCGCGCGCAAGCGATAGGCTGTCAGCGTTACCTGTCATATTCAACACTTCTGCGACGGCACCGCGCTTGCGCGGTCCTTGCCTGTTCGCAGGAGGTCGCCCATGATAGACGAAGATGTCGAACAGTACGTGAGAGAGCATGAAGAACGAGTGCGAAAACTGGACGAGCTTTACGAGAAGATTACATCTCCCGAGTACAACGAGGAAGAGAAAAACAACTTTAGGTACCAATCAATGAAACTCTGCCTAGAAGGGTTGGCGACCGTATAGGACGGTTTTCCATGCCGTATGGAATCAAGTTCGCCCTCTACGTGATCGTTGCTTTTGTAATCACCTTCGCAATTGCTTGGTCGCTAGCCCCACTTGGCCGAGTGGTCAATGTAATCTTCTCTTTCGCGGCAGCTTGTGTGGCAGTCTTGGTAGCCCGGCGAATCCTTGCCTGAGCGTACTGCGAAACTAGTTGATCTAAATGGACATGTTTTATAGGCTACAGGCATGCTCTCCTTTGGCCTTGGGCATGATGACGAGTGTTTCAGGGTCGGCAAGATCCTGGTCGTTGATGACGATGCTAACGCTCGAAAACTGCTGGTGCTCCGCCTGCAACAGTCCGGATACGATACTGTTGAAGCCGCGACAAACCAAGAAGCTATAAAGCAAGCACGTGCAACTCGCCCCAATCTCATACTGATGGAGCTTGCGATCGTTGACGGTAGTGAAGGCGAAGCAATAGCATTGCTCAGGGCAGACCCCTTGACGCGAGACATGCCGTTCATCGTAATCGCAGCTTCTCTCCATGGAGTGCTCATCGATCGGGCTATCGCTGCCGGGGCCGCCGAAATACTTCATAAACCGCTAAATTGGAACTGGCTCGATCTCGTGCTGCAACGACATTTATCGTACCAGGTCCAAGTCATTCCAAAAATCTAGCTGGCCCGCACGGAAAGCCCTCGAAGTTTAAATCGCGAATTCGTCATTCGATTCCGAGAACGCCGAGATAGTAATCACAACACCGACCACTCCTAAAACGCGGCGAACCATGGGATAGCCAATCGATGGCAGTCGTTTTGGAGCACCGACTTACACTTACCGGCCGATTTCCCACCTGATCCAACTGAATTCTTTGCTAACAACGGGCTCCGCCAATCGTCAAACGGTCTGTGGGGCCGGCAGGTCTGTCATACGTCGCTAGAAATGACCGTGCGCCATGCCGCTCTGGCTCACAAAAACTACAAGAACTTCTCGAAAACTTCCGCGATGCCAAGGCACGGTGTCTGCTGTGGGTCTTATCCAGCCTGTTTCAGTAGACCATTGTGCCGACATGTGCATTTGCTCGGCAGGTATATTTTTAGAACAACTCACGGGGAGGCCTCCATTGCGATCATCAGTTCACGCTAGTGCCGCAGGCAAAATTGAGAAAAGAATGGCAAAAATTCGCCACAAAATTATTCAAAGGGATAAGCGGCAGCGTCAACTTCTACAGTGCATCGAGTTGGCGATCGAACGAATCACGACTGGAGCAAGCATTGCGGAACTCGCCAAGCGACACAATCTAAGCGAATCAAAAGTGCGCCGGCACATTGAGAACGCCATTTTTTTGGCGCGCAGTCGCATGTATGAAAAGAACCCCTCCAGGCCGCCATCGCCGCAGCGATTGCGACAGGATCGAGCGTGAATGACCTGGGCGACGAGAACAATCTCGCCTAATGAAAAATCCGCTGCGACAAATCCAATCAGAAATTTACGCCCGCACAGGTCGCGAAAACGGGTCGTGATGCATGCTCCGATCCAGATACATGGATATTGCCCTTTTCTAACAATACTCGCCGGCTGATCGCCCCTTTAGCTATCGTGCGGCTCGCTAAGTAGGATCGTCTGCTGGGCCATTTGCATTGATTGCTGCGAAAGCTTCACCTGGCAATCGTAATATCGACGCCGAGCGGCAGGCCGTCCCAGTACACGCCTTCAGCTCAAGCACCGATCGGCAAGCCAGAGACTGTTCTCTTGTCGCTTATAGATTACAAGCACCGGAAAATCGAACTACGTCTTTCGAGTCCGAGCTGTTTCAGAGTTCTTCAGTTGTGCCTCAGAGTCGCAGAGTCTTGAAGACAAAACTCGTGGCCAAGAGAGATTGTTCCGACATAAAGCGACTGGGAGAGCAGCACTGAAGAGTTTTTTGGGATCGGGATGAAAATATTCGAAGCTTCCGGCGAGCATTGATTCGCGGGAGAACGTAGGGTCCTTGCCCTTGCTGTCCAACCCTTGTGAAACGTTCAGTGAAGTATCTTCTCAGGAGTGCTCAGTCAGGAGCTCGCAAACGCGTCGCTAAGAGCGCTTAGAGCGGTTACTTTCGCTCGCCAGCCCACCACGGATCAGGACGAAATTTCGATCAAACTTTACCCGTGAGTTTTGCCAGGATTGGCGATATTTGTCCGCAAGTGGTTCCGCAATGAGCCGTTCACCACAGTTGCGAACCGCCGTAAGTGCCTGTTCACACAACTCTAATATTTCGATTAGCGCTTCAACGCTTGAGCTCGCTTGCCGCATGAGGGCATCTATAGGCAAAAAGCGTGCAAAACGGCTCCCTTATGGAGTAACGTGCCGGTTTCGTTTAAGGTTGTCTTTGGTTTCTCGGATCAAACCGCGAGGCGGTAAATACGCTACAAAATAGTCGAAATGGCAAAACGGATTGAGACGAAGAAAAAAAGTGTGCGCATCGCCGATATTCCTCAGGTTGGCGCACTTACGCCCGCGGGCGAGTGGTTTCGTCGCTATTGGGTCGCGGTCGGTACGACGCGCGATCTGTGCGACATACCCCAGGCGGTCAGGATCCTGGGAGAAGAGTTGGTATTGTTTCGCGAGTCGGCGGGTGGCTTTGGTTTATTGGGTGCCCATTGTCCGCATCGCGGCGCTTCGTTGGAATACGGCGACATCGAAGACGGCGGTATCCGCTGCCCGTATCACGGCTGGCTATTCGACGTGCGCGGCCGATGCTTGGAAATGCCAGCGGAACCGAAGCAGAGCCAGTTTCCCGGCAAGGTAAAACATCTATCTTATCCAGTTCGGGAACAGGGCGGTTTGCTCTTCGCTTATCTCGGCCCGCAACCGGAAAGTCCTCCGCCGTTGCCAAAGTACAAGGCACTTGCCGACGCCGCCGGTCAGCGTTCGTTGGAAGCGACCCGCATCTACGATTATAACTGGTTCAATTTCATCGAAAACGGTGCGGATCCGGTGCATTTTTCGACTTTGCATCGCGCCGATCCTGAAGACGGGACGTGGCGGAGTTGGTTTTTTAATTATCACGAGATTCCGTATTTCGATGCCGTCGAAACCGAATACGGCATGAAAGTCGTATCGCGCAAGCCGGGCCCGAGTCCTGACACTGAATACGTGGATGAAAAAAGTTTTGCCCTGCCGAGCATCCTGCAAATCGGCGATACGGAGTTCACGCACTTCAAGGCGCCGTGCGAGGCGTTGAGCGCCGGCTCGCACAACGAGCATTTCATGTTCGTCACGCCCAACGATGATTACTCGTTCACGCTTTTTACCGTGAATCACTATACGGGTTCAGATCCTGAGTTCTTCGAAAAATTGGCGCCGAGCCGCAGAATAGAAGCCAAAGCGGAAAAAAAGCCGTACGATCAGCGTAAATATTCACCATTCAGAGGAAATGTGCGCACGGAAGATATCACCTGCCAATCCACACAGCCGTTGCTGAGCCTGCGAAAGGAACAGCTTGGAACTTCGGACAAGGGCGTAATCCTGATCAGGAAAATTATTCTCAATGCCATTGAAGCCGTGCAAGACAAACGAACTCCCAAAGGACTGGTGTCGCCGGAGCGCGCGGACCAGCTTGTGAAGATCGACTCCTTTACCGGGGTGTGCGCGAAAGGATTGTCGTGAGATGCGGCGTTATCGAAGGTTCAACATGCTAGCGCCGCTGCTCATCGCGATATTTCTGCCCGGCGTCGTTGCCGCTATACCGCTGCGAATCGCTTACAGCGCGATCAGCGGCGCTATGGCAAGCCTCTGGGTCGCGCAAGAGGGAGGATATTTCAAGCGCGAAGGATTGGATACCGAGTTGCTTTACATCGGCGGCGGCTCGCTACTGATTCAGTCGATGCTCAGCGGCGATGTGCCGTTTGCCTACGGACCTTCGGTGCCGGTCATCAACGCAACCCTTCGCGGCGCGGATCTGGCTCTGATCGGAAATACCGGCAATTCGCTGGTTTTCTCCATCATGTCACGACCTGAGATCAAACAACCGGCGCAGCTCAAGGGCAAGAGAATCGGCGTCACCCGTCTCGGCGGGTCGACGGATTGGGCTTTGGATGCCGCGCTCAAACAATGGGGCATCGAGCGGCGCGAGTTAGTCGTGATTCAGACCGGCGGTATGCCGGAAGGCTTGCTTGCTCTCAGTTCCGGCGGCCTCGATGCTGTTGTTCTATCGCCACCGACTAACTTCCGCGCGATGAAAACCGGCATGCACGAGCTCGTCGATGTGGGTCAGTTGGGAATCGTTTTTCCCAATACCCCTTTGTCAACGACCCGAAGTTTCATCAAAACGCAGCGTGATACGGCGCTGCGGTTTCTGCGCGGCTTCACTCAAGGATTGAATCGCCTGCGAACCGATAAAGCCTTCAGCATGAAGGTGCTCTCGAAATATACCAAGGTTGTCGATCCGGAGACTCTGGCGGAGCTGCAGCAAACCTACGGTATGCGTTACAGCGGCGATCCGATTCCATACGTCCGCGCGCAAGGCGTCGACGAAATTCTCAAAAGGACTCCCGGCAAAGAGGCACAGGATGCGAAGCCGGCTGAATTTATCGACAACAGCCTGCTCCAGGAACTGGAGCAGGCTGGCTGGTTTCGAACGTTCGGCCGCTGAAACATGCGTGTTCTGGTCACAGGAGGATCGGGGCGGCTGGGGCAAGCGGTTGTACGGGAGCTTTTCACAAATGGGCATCAAATTTCGGTGCTCGATATTCTCAAGCCTCGGGAGTGTCTCTGTCCGACGTATACGATCGATTTGACCAAACCGCAGGGACTAGAAGCTCATTTCAAATCGGTCGATGCCGTGATTCACCTGGCTCGGCAGCGGTTTCCCTACACCGAAACCGGCTTCAACCCGGAAACTCAGCATTGGGAGTTTTCCGACCCTCTCGGCGATGCCGAGCGGTTCACTCTTAACATCGCAATCACCACCAATGTTTTAACGGCTGCAGAAGCTGCGGCGGTTAACAAAATCGTCTGCGGCTCGAGCCTTGCGGTTTACGGTTTTTATTATCCGCGCACCGCGGTTCGGCCCGACTATCTGCCGATCGATGAAAATCATCCGCTACGGCCGCAGGACCCGTATGGCTTGACCAAGCTTGTCGGAGAGAAGCTCTGCGATGCCGCGGCGGCCAGGAGCGATATGCAAATTGCGAGCTTGCGCTTTTCCGGAATCTATACTGAGGCGCACCGTGAACTCATTTTAGAACGCAAAATTAGTCCTCTCATTCGCGGCACGGGAGCGTTGTGGACTTACGTCGATGCGCGCGATGCGGCGCGCGCCTGCCGGTTGGCGCTCGAGGCCAAATTCTCCGGTCATCAAACATTCAATATCTGCGCTCCGGAAACTTTCATGGAGGCGCCAACCTCCGAGTTGGTGAACAAATATTTGCCCGAAGTGAAAACGGCGCGGCCGATCCGAGGCCGGGAGAGCGGCTATAATGTGGCGAAAGCGAAACGAATGCTGGGATTCCAGGCGACACTGCAGCTGCCGTAATCAATTTAGAGAATCGTCACAGATCGTCAGACTTGCGGATAGCGAAGGCATGCACAGATCGGAAACCTTCAAGCCCGTCAAACCGGTTTGTAATTTTCCCGCGCCAATGAGGCCGTGCTGCAACTGTCATTCTGAGCCGACGGCGAAGAATCTCGTCGTTGTAAGTAGCCGATACAACGAGGTGCTTCGTTTTACTCAGCATGATACCCGCGAGTTTTTGTGCTTTCCAGGACACTCTCGAGCGGCGGGAGGAAATAGCTGGGCTGATGAGAAAATTTAGTGAAGGTTTTAGTCTGCCGTCATGATGGATCTTCGTGAGTTTCTCGACGAACTGGAAAAAGCCGGCGAGCTGCATACGGTGGGGGTAGAGGTCGACCCCAAACATGAGCTCGGCGCGATATGCAAAATTTTCAACGAGCGGCCCAATAGCCCTGCCTTGCTCTTCGAAAATGTCAAGGGTTCGACGATTCCAGTGGTGGGCCAGCTGTTGGCAAGCGACCGGCGCGTCGCTTTAGCACTCGGATTGTCGCAGAGAAACGTGTTCGAAGAGACCGTCCGGCGCGCGAGCGCTCCGATCGCGCCGCGCCGAGTTCCCGCTGGCGCTTGCCAGGAAGTCGTTTTGGAAGGCGCCGAGGTTGATATTACCAAGCTGCCGCTATGCACGAATAACCCGCGCGACGGCGGCCCATATATAACGGCAGGCCATGTAATCATCAAAGATCCCGAGTACGGCAACAATCTCGCGATCTATCGCATGATGCTGGTATCGAAGAATGAAGTCACAATCCGCTTCACACCGGGACATGATGGGCACGATTTTATCAGGAACGCCGAGAAGCGCGGGCAAAAGAACTTTGAAGTGGCGGTGTGCATCGGTGTGCCGCCTTCGATTTACGTCGCCTCCCAGTTCGAACCGCGTGCGGGGATTTACGAACTGGAGATCGCCGGTGGGCTCAGCGGCGAGCCGGTGGATGTAGTTCGGTGCCGAACGATTGATCTGGAAGTGCCCGCGCTTGCCGAGATTATTCTGGAGGGCGAACTCGAAGTCCCGGCCAAAACCGGCGATGAAGGACCGTTCGGCGAATTTTGCGGCTATACAACGGCGCAGGTGCCGAACGAGCGAATCATGACCATCAAAGCGGTGACGCATCGACGCAACCCGGTGTATCACAATATATGGTTGGGCAAACCGCCGCACGAACACCTATTTGTCGATGCCCTGACCTATGCCGTAGCTGCCTATCAGGAGTTAAAACCCGCTTATCCAGCATTGAAAAAAGCCTACGCTCCACCTTGGGGAGTTTCGATCGTTTTAATTCTGCAGTTGGAAAAACGATTGATGCGGCCGGGCATCGTCAATAATATTCTGGCGGCCTCTCTCTACACGAGAAGCGGCAAATGGAAGCACGTCATCGTGGTCGACGAAGACATCAATATTGAAAATCCTAACGAAGTTTTGTGGGCGCTGACCACACGATTTCAGCCGGCCACGGACATGTACGTGATTCCCCGCAGCATCACGAGCTCCCTCGAGCCCTCCGCGCGCGCCGATGGATTGACCTCCAAATTGATGCTCGATTTGACGATCAAAGAGAATTTCCGCGGTGAAGTGGCGGAGCCGACCGACGAAATGCGCCGAACGGTTTTGCAACGCTGGAAGGAATATGGTTTCAAATAGAAAAACTCGTTCAAAAAGTTCAAGCTGTTGAAACAGTTAAAGCCGTTTAGAATGGCCGCGGCGAATTCAGAATAAGCCCTCGCGGTGACTCTTCTAAAACGAAAAAAAAGCATCAATGCCAAAATTGAGCGCTAGGAAAAAATCCCAGACTGCGACGCTCGCAGATATCGCGCATGTCGGGCCAGGAACGCCCTGCGGCGAATGGTTCCGCCGCTATTGGGTGGCGGTAGGCCTTGCGCGTGATCTCTACGATATCCCCCGCGCCGTCAGGGTGCTCGGCGAAGATCTCGTGTTGTTTCGCGACGAGTTTGGCAAAGTTGGATTGCTGGGGCTCCACTGTCCACATCGTGGCACTTCTTTGGAGTATGGCGATATCGAGAATGGAGGCCTCAGATGTCCGTATCACGGCTGGCTTTTCGACGTGACCGGACAATGTCTCGAGATGCCGGCGGAACCAAAGGACAGCAAGTTTCCGCAGAAGGTGAAGCACCTCTCTTATCCGGTGCAAGAACTTGGCGGGCTCATTTTCGCGTACCTGGGACCCGACAAGCTCAATCCGCCGCCACTGCCGAAGTATGCGCCACTGCTCGAGCGTGGCGGCCAACGCCAGATCGAGCCGGTGCGCTACGCGGACTACAACTGGTTTAACTTTTTTGAAAATTCCGCCGATCCCGCTCACGTCTGTATCCTGCACCGGCATGCCGGTTATGGACAGCAGTCCTGGGGCAATCAGTTTTTCAGCTACACGGACATGCCGCATTTCGAATTCGTCGAAATGGATTATGGCATGAAGGTGGTCATGACGAAGCCGGGGCCGAGACCCGAAACGGAATTCATCGACGAAATGAGCCTGGCCCTCCCAAGTATCGTACAAGTCGGGGATACAGAATTTGTCCATGCCAAAATGGACGCCGCGGCATTGATGAGCGAAGGCTCTCGCTGCGAGCACTGGATGTTCGTAACGCCCAACGACGACGAGCATTTCATGCTTTTCACCGCGGACAATTACCTAGGGCCGGTGGAAAATTTCTTCGACCGCCTCAAGGAACTGCGCGCCAAGGAAGCGCCGGTGCAAGAAGTGAAGCCCTACGACAAACGAAAATACATGCCGTACAAGGGAAATATCCGGCAGGAAGACATCATGACACAGGGGACGCAGGGACTGCTCGGCGAAAGATCGGAGCAACTGGGCTCATCGGATCGGGGTGTTATAAAGTTTCGCAAAATCGTTCTGGATGCGATCAACATGGCATTAACCGGCGGCCGCCCGAGAGGCGTAGTCGCGCACAAAAATAGCGACGCGGTATTTCGTTTGGACACAGAAGTAGGGGTGAGACCGGTACGGGCCAAAAATATTTCGTCCGTAAGCAAATCTGAAAGGGGACCAGCATGATTCGAGGAGTATTGCTGCCGATCATTACACCATTCGATGAGAAAATTCGGATCGATGAACAGATGATGCGCGCGCTCGTCGATTTTCATGTCAAAGCCGGCGTGCAGGGTTTATTCGTGCTCGGGTCGACAGGGCAAGGCCCAGCCATGACCATCGAAGAGCGCAAACAAACGGCGGCGATTGCGCTCGATCAAGCGAAATCACGCGTTCCAGTGATTATCCATGTCGGCACCGCGGACACGCAAAGTACCGTGGAATTGGCCGAGCACGCGGCCGCGCATAAAGCCGATGCCGTCGCGATCGTGCCGCCTTACTATTACTCCGATCATACCGAATTCGAGATCATCGCCCATTACAAGGCGGTTGCGAAGGCCGTACCGTTGCCAGTTTTTATCTATGAAAATCCGAAATATTCCGGCATCTCGATTCCGCCGGCGTTGGCGGTTCGGATGAAGGAGCAAGTGCCGATGCTCGAGGGAATCAAAGTCGCGTATGGCCAAGGCGCTCTGCTGGAGTATGCCCGTTTGTTGCCCGATGTTTCGGTTTTCACCGGCAATGCGGATCTGTTCGGATTGGTGCCGTTCGGTGTTGCCGGCATGATCAATCCGCCGACCAGCTTTGTGCCCGAACTCTGTGTCGATTTGTTCGGAGCATTGGATCGCCAGGACTATCCCCGCGCAGTGGCAGCGCAAAAGCGCGTCGACACGGCGGCTCGGCTGGTGGCCTCACGGCTTCGGAAGTACGGCCGAGTTCCGCTTCAGGAAGTTTTCCGCATGCGCGGTTTTGCCGTGAAGCGATTTCCAAAATGGGAAACGGAGCAGATGCCGAAGGATGAGATTGCAAAGCTGGAGCGCGAGCTTAGAACCGAGGGAATTCTCGGCCAATAAATTCCGCTCTGCTTGATATCTTAAAGACGCGCCGATTCACCCGAGCAGTATCAGGTAATAAACGCAAGAAAATATGTCTGTCGCGGAGATTAGAGACGCGGGCGAATACGTGAGCGAGCATTACCGAAAGGTAGCGGCGCGCTGGCGCGAAAGGGTCACGGATTCTGCTTTCATGCAGCAACTCACAGCCGGTACACTGCCGCGCGAAGCGCTCCGGACATTCTTCAAAAACTGGGGCTCGTACACCATCGAGATCAACACCGTAGAAGCGGCTTCGTATCACAAACATATCGCTTTTTTTCGCAAGCACCGCGACTTGATGGCGCGCATGGCGGAAAAGCTTGCCGATGAGTTGATTCATCCCAAACCGCCGGGACACGTCCATGTCGTCGTCGAGACCGCCAAGGCGCTGGACATCAGCGAGGAAGAAATCTTTCTTGCGCCGATGCTCGCCGAGTTTCGCGCCAAGCTCGACTTCAAACGGTCATTGTTATGGGAAGGCACGATGGCGGAGTTTTATGCCGCCGGCGCCACCGAAGAACAGACAGGATACTGGTCCGCGGACATTTTTAAAGCGCTCACGACGCACTACGGATTGACCCGCGAGCAGGCGGTTTATTTTTCCACCCATGAAGAAGCGGACCTCAAAGAGCATGACGGAGTGATGGGACACGGAAGCTTCCGCCGCTTGGTGCTGCGCACGCTCATAGAAGACGGCATGGCGCAGGCTCGGCCCGGCTACACTCTCGAATACTGCGGCATGGCCGCTGTCGACTTGCATGGAGTTTGTCTGCAGGCCGCACTCGACTCGGCCCGGCGCTAGCCTCTTCAATGCAGCAAACCAGCAAGACCCTCATCGGCCCGCGGGATCGTAAACGATACGCGCAACTTAAATTCATCGGCACGCCGACGCCGCGTCTCGAAGGTCCTGAGAAGGTCTCGGGCAAAGCGATCTACGCCGGTGACGTGAGCCTGCCCGGCATGCTTTGGTGCAAGGTGCTGCGAAGCCCGATCGCGTACGGCCGGATCAAACAAATCGACGTCAGTCGCGCGCGATCTTTGTCTGGCGTTGCCGCCGTTCTTACCGGAAAAAACCTTTCGGGTTTGCTCATCGGCCGCAAAATCTACGACATGCCGATCCTAGCGGATAGTGTGGTGCGCTTCATCGGAGAAAAAGTCGCCGCGGTGGCGGCGGAGAGCGAAGAGATCGCCGAAGAAGCCCTGCGTCTGATCGCGGTGGATTACGAAGAGCTGCCGCCGATTCTCGACCCTCGCGAAGCGGCCGAGCCGTCGGCGCCGCTGCTTCATCCGAATGTGCAGCGGTATCGCGGCTTGCTTCATCCCATCGAACAGCCGAGCAATGTTTTTATCGACATGAGATGGATCAAGGGCGATATCGAGGCGGGATTTCAAGAGGCCGACATCGTCGTCGAAAATACGTTTACGACCCGCCCCGTGCATCAGGCGTACATCGAGCCGCATGCCTGCGTGGTAAAAGCCCGGGCCGACGGCGGCGCCGATATCTGGGGCTGCTCGAAGGTGCCGTTTGCCTTGCGCGAACAGGTCGCGATCGCGTTCGGCCAAAGTGTGGAAAACTTTATCGTGCATCCGTGCTACATCGGCGGTTGCTTCGGCGGTAAGGGCGATTTCATGGATGTGCCGGTGTGCTATGCGTTGTCGCTAAAGAGCGGCCGGGCGGTGAAGATGGTGATGGATTACGGCGAAGAATTTATCGCCGGCAATCCGCGTCATGCGGCAATCATCCGGGTAAAGAGCGGCGTCAAGATGGACGGCCGACTGGTTGCGCATCGAATGGATTACACCTTCGACAGCGGCGCCTATGCGGCGTTCAAACCGCAAGGTTATCTGGTCGGCCCGAAAGAAGCGGCGGGCCCGTACAATATTCCCAACGTTTTCATCGAGGAAAAAATCGTCTACACGAACAAAATACCGTGCGGACACATGCGCGCGCCCGGGGATCCACAGGGGTTTTTCGCCAACGAATCGCAGATGGATTTGGTCGCGCGCCAATTGAACATCGATCCAATTGCGTTCAGAGAGAAAAATCTGATGCGTGACGGTGACGTTTCGCCGATCGGCCACGTTGTGCCTCACATCAAGAGCCATGAGATCATGGATCAAGCAGTGCGCGCCTCCGGGTACGAAAAACCAAAGAGCAAGCAGTGCGGCCGCGGTGTCGCGATCGCACAGTGGTTGCCGTTGGGCGGAGAGTGCCATGCGTTTGTGGTCATCAATCCACAGGGAAAGGCTACGGTTTCGACATCGATGCTTGATCAGGGAGCGGGAACACACACCGCGATGCGCCTCGTCGCAGCGGAAGAATTGAAGCTCCCACTCGAAAGCATTCGCATCAGGACCCTCGATACGAGCGAAGTCGAACCGGACACTGGAATTGGGGCGAGCCGCGGAACGCGGATTTTCGGCAGTGCGACGAGCTCGGCGGCCGTGCAAGCGCGGGAGCGGCTGCTCGAAGCAGCAAGCAAAAAACTCGAATTGCCAAGAGAGCAGATTGAGCTGTGCGGCGATGGAACACTGCGAACTGCGACAGGCCAGAGCGTCAGTTATGCAGAAGTCGCAGCGTTCGCGGGCGGGGAGATTCGCGGTCACGGTTTTTACCGCGATTTTCAATCCGGTCCTGAGGCGGCGCTGTGCGTTCAGATAGCTGGAGTGAAAGTGGATATCGAAACCGGTCAGGTGAAACTACTCCAGTTTACTTCCGCTCATAGCACCGGAACGGTGCTCAACCCGCTCATGCATCAGGGGCAGATCGACGGTGGTGTTGTGATGGGCATGGGATATTCTCTCATCGAAGGGATGTCGATCGAGGACGGAAGCGTGACGACGACCAACTTCGGCGAAAATAAAATTCCTTCGATCGCCGATATTCCGCCATTGAAAACCGTCATTCAGGAATTTTCCGTGGGTAACGGCCCGTTTGGAGGCATGAGCATCGGCGAGCCGCCAGTGGTGCCCACGGCTGCGGCCATCGCCAATGCCGTGCATGATGCGGTGGGCGTGCGCATCAAGGATCTACCGATTACCGCGGAAAAAGTCCTGAGCGCCCTGAAAGCTTTGCCTGTCGAGGCAACACGCAGTTCCAAGCACCGCGCAAGTAAAAACGGACGTGAATCGGACACTTCCCGCGATACGCCCTAGCTACCCGAGTAAGCGATCAAAAAACCGTGCATCCTGAGTAGGCAGCGAAGCTGCCGTATCGAAGGACGTCAGATTTCGGCGTGCTCGATCGGCACAATGGGCCAGGCGACGACTTCCTGCAACCGCGAAAAATGGCCAAAAGGTTTGTTGTTGGGTATTTTTATTCCTGTAGCCTCGATCATCGTGCTGCTGCGCAGTTCCGCCGCGGCAGGTTGCAAGCGCCATTGCGGATGATGGATCTCGCCGAAGACAATGCGATCGGGCTTGAACGCGCTGAAGAGACAGTACCTTTCCGTTAGCCAGTGATCCAATGTCCCTGGTTGAGCCAGATAGACGGGACCGGTGGGCGCGTAAGACCCATTGAACTCTGCCGCAACTGATTTTTTATCCTCGCGCACGCTCTGGTATTCGATCGACTCGCGTGTCGATACCACTTTCATACGCGCATCGTAATAAGGCATTCCTAGCCAGCGTGCCGCTCTCACCGCCAGCCAATTGGCCGCATCGAGGCTGAAGAACCAAACGCCGGCTTTTCGGCGTGTCTTCACGTAAGTACGCACGTTCAGCTCGGGAAAGTCCATCGGAATCGGAACGTAACGTGGGTGCACACCGCTCATGCGAAACGGGACGACGCCGATCCAACACCAGCCATCGAAGGTGTCCAGTTCCAAGACGCGGGGAATTAAGGGCCGAAGTGTTTCCGGGCGAACCGGCCAGTGAAGAAACAGAACATTATGCCAGCGCATGAACAGAAGCCAAGGTGTTTGCGGTAACGGCCAAGGCCGATGAGCAGTCTCCCGCATGATCTCGGTTGTAATCACGGCGCTACCGGTGATGAGGTTCGCGCATATCAGAGCCCGGTGCTCAACTGAACGAAGTCACGCCAGCCGAGCGGCGCGGGCTTTAACCACATCCACTTGTGAGCCTAACGTTTTTCATGGGTTGCCCCAAGCATGCAAGAAGTTCGGTAGTTTTGAGTCTTGGCATTGGATCTGATACTCAGTGTACAGCGTTGATCGAATTAGTGTGTCGAAATGAAAGAGGAGCTTGCCCGACGACTGGTTCAAGGACTCAAGGCCGCGGGAATCGATTTCGTCAGCTACCTGCCCGAGACGCGCTTGAGCCAGATTCTGCCATTGATTCGCGATGATCCTGCCATGGATTTAATCCCGGCATCGAGCGAGCAAGAAGCAGTTACCATCGCCGCGGGGGCGACACTGGGCGGAAAGCAGGCCGCGGTTTACATGGAGAATACCGGCATCTATGTTTCGAGCTACAGTCTGCTCGTTACCGGAAAGCAATTGGGTGTGCCGATTCTTCTCGTCATCGGCTATTTGGGCGGCGTTCCCGATCAGCGCAATAGTTTTCTCTATGCGACGATCGGTAAACACACGGTTCCGGTGCTCGAAGCTTTGGAAATAGAATATCGAATCCTCGAAGACGGTGAAAAGCTCGAGGGCAAAATTCGCGATGCCGTGAGGGCGGGCAATGCGCTGCGCGCGCCGTATGCGCTCTTGTTCGCCGGGGAGTTTTCCGAATGATTCGTCGTGAGTGCCTCGAATTGCTGGCGGGAAAAATGACCGATCAACTGGTGGTCACCTCTCAAAGCGGCCAACGCATCGAGTGGTCGCATTTCTCGCAACATCAAGGCAATTTGCTGCTCGGCATGATGGGTTGCGCGATCGGTGTCGCCACCGGCTTGGCTTTAGCGCTGCCGCATCGGAAAGTGATCGCCCTCGACTCCGACGGCAGCGTACTGCTGTCGCTTTTCAATCTCACAACTTTGGGCAATTTGCGGCCGAAAAATCTGGTCGTCTATGTTTTCGATAACGGAGTTTACAGCGGTAGTCGGATTAGTTATCCGACCGCCACTGCGGGGAATACGGATTTAGCCGCAATGGCGCGGAGCGCGGGAATTTCCAACGCATGCTCGATCAGCGAGCTTGGCGATTTCAAAACGAAAGGAATCGGTGCTTTGACGTCCAAAGAGCTCGGTTTTTTTGTCTGCAAGGTCGAGGAGAGCCTGCTCCACCGCGAGATTCCTCGGCCGAACACCGATCTGGCGGAAAACAAGTATACGTTTGTTCGTTACCTCGAACGGACGGAGGGCAAAGCCATTCCGTTCGTCGGGCGCGGATGAAATTCGAGAGGAAGACAACGTGAAGAAGCTGTTGCTGACGTTAGTGGCAATAATAAGTCTTGCCATCAGTCCTAAGCCTGAAGCTCATGGGCAGGATTTTTATAAAGACAAAACGTTGACGATCATTGTCGGTTACTCGCCTGGCGGCTCGTTCGATCTTTATGCGCGCGTGCTGGCGCGCTATATCGGGCGCTATTTGCCGGGAAATCCGACGCGAGTCGTCGAGAACATGACCGGGGCCGGGGGGCTCATCGCGGCGAATCATCTCTACAATCGGGTCAAGCCGGATGGGCTGACGATCGGCGCGTGGGCGTCGCCGCTGGTGCTGCAGCAAATTATGGGCAACGAGGCGGCGCAGTTCGACGGGCGAAAATTTGGCTATCTCGGGATCCCGAGTCCTTACGATACTGTGTGCACATTCAATCAGCAGAGCGGGATCACCAAAATGGACGATTGGATCAATGCCAAGCGGCCGCAAAAAATTTCCACGATCGGTCCCGGAACCAGCACCTCGGATATTCCCAAGCTGCTCAAGGCTGCGCTCAATCTGCCGATGGACGTCATTGATGGGTATAAGGGTGGCGCCGATGCACGCTTAGCCGTGGAATCTGGCGAGGTCGACGGCTATTGCGGCTCCTGGGGAACGGTGGAAACAGTCTGGCGCTCGGCCTACGAAAGCAAAAAAATTGTCCCGGTGCTGCAGACCTCGCTCAAATCCGATCCCAAGCATCGCGACATCCCGTTGGCGATCAACTATGCCAAAACAGAGGAAGCGCGCGAGCTCTTGAACATCGCCGATAATGTGCACGTCGTGCAATTCCCTTTTTCAGTGCCGCCGGGCATGGCGAAAGATCGATTGGCGCTGTTGCAGCAAGCGTTCATGCGGACGTTCAAGGATCCGGGGCTGATCGACGAAGCGAAGAAGTCGCAGCTCGATGTGGATCCCGTCGATGGGCCGACAATCGCAAAGACACTCGCGGGACTCTATGACTTGAAGCCCGCGACTGTGGCGCAGCTGAAAGAGATTCTGGTGCCTAAAAAGCGTTGAGCGGCGCGGCGGAATCTTGGCGCGTTTTTCGTGCTACGAATGTCCTAAGTTGACACAGCCAATCTGGTCTCGATAAAAATCGATAGATGCTCCTTGCCCGTGCGGACGAGAATAGGGAGGGACAAAATCATGGCTCAGGTCGTCATCGGAATCGGAACCTCGCACAGTCCGCAGTTGAGCATTCGCGCTTCGGAGTGGGAGCATCTGCTCAAAAAAGATCAGACCGATCCGCGTCTCGATTACGCAAATCTCGTCAAACGCGCGAAGCCGGGCCTGGAAACGGAGCTGACGCCGGAAAAGTTTCGCCAGCGCGACGAGGCCTGCCTCAAAGCGGTCCATCAATTGGGCGCTGCGCTGCGGAACTCTCGCGCCGATGTGGTGGTCGTGTTCGGCGACGATCAGCAAGAGCAATTTCACGATGACAACATGCCGACGTTCGCGATCTATCACGGCAAAACCTTACCGGTCGTGAAGGATAACAAACACCGACCGTCGGGCTGGAAGGACGCAGAGCGCCGCGGTTGGGCAGAGACCGCCGAGCAGTACGAGACCGCCCATGAGCTGGCGAATCATTTGATCCGCTCCCTGGTCGATGCGGAGTTCGACATCGCGCGCTGCGATAAGCTCCGTGAAGAAATCGGCGTCGGCCATGCGTTCAGCTTTCTTTATCGGCGTATTTTGCCGGGCGGCAAACTGCCGATGGTGCCGGTGATGGTAAATACCTATTATCCGCCCAACCAACCGACACCGAAGCGCTGCTACGCGTTTGGTCAGGCGGTGCGCGGGGCAATCGAGTCTTGGAACAGCGATCAAAAAGTCGCGATCATGGCCTCCGGCGGTTTGAGCCATGTGGTGATCGACGAAGAGATTGACGCGATGACCATGGACGGATTGAAAAATAAAAAGCCTGAGACGCTTTTCAAATTGCCGCGTGAGCGTTTACGCGGCGGCACATCGGAAATTCTCAACTGGGTGGCTCTCGCGGGGGCGATGGAAGATCGAGAGCTAAAATATTTCGAATATGTGACCACGTATCGATCGCCGGCCGCGACCGGCTGCGGGATGGGCTTCGCCTACTGGATGTAATCGAAGAATTATTGACGCGGACCAGGAACTGGCCATGATCTTGAGATCGCCTGCAGAGAATGAAAATGCGAAGGGGGAAAGATTCCTCGCAATCGCTCGGAATGACAAGACCCTCTCATGTCGAGAGGTGTTTCCTCGGTTCAACGGAGATGACGGAGTAGGGGCGGACCAAAGTGTCCGCCTGACCGCAATTCATCGCAGCAACACAACGGGACTGCGAAACGGTACGGGCGACCGGCGGCCGCCCTCGATTCAAAATGGCGCGAGAATCCATCATCGAACGGCTGGCTAAGCTCGATACCTGCGCGGTCTCGGATGCGCTGGACAGCTTGGGATTGAAAGGTGCGACCTGGGGCGTGCGCCCGCTCTGGGATTGCCCGCGGATCGTCGGCCGAGCCGTGACGATGAAAATCAAGCCCGCTGGTTTGCAGCAGCCGACTCAGCATCTGGGCACTGCGCCGATCCAAGCGGCGAAGCCGGGCGACATCATCGTCATCGACAACGCCGGCCAGCTACAGTTCTCATGTTGGGGCGGGCTCCTGGCGCTTTCCGCAAAACTCAAAGGGCTGAGTGGTGTCGTCATTGATGGCGCGTCTCGGGACGTGGATGAAGCGCGCGATCTCAGGTTTCCGGTGTATGCGCGCGGCGCGGTGCCGATGACCGCGCGTGGCCGCGTGATTCAGGATTCGTATAACCAGGAAATCCAGTTTGCCGGCGTGCAATGCCATCCGGGCGATCTCGTCATTGCCGACGCGAGCGGCGTGATAATCGTCGTTAAGGAAAGAGAAGAAGAAGTTGTCGCCGCCGCCGAAGAAATTTATCGGAAAGAACAGGAGATGGCAGACGGGATCCGCAAAGGCTATTCGGGATTGGAAATGTTGGAGAAGCTCGGCTACGAGCAGATGCTGAAAAAAATCTAGGGGGCAGCATGCTGCACCCATGATCCAGGCAAACCATGTTGACGCATGATGAAAACAAACTGCTGACTCAAGTCGGCCGGGGCACGCCGTGCGGCGAGCTGCTGCGCCGCTACTGGCACCCCGTCGCGGCTGCCGCGGAATTAACTGACGATAAACCGATCCGCCCGGTGAAAATGCTTGGCGAGGAGTTGGTCGTTTATCGGGATAAGCAAGGCAAGTACGGACTGGTCGGTGAGCACTGTCCGCACCGTTTGGCATCGCTCGCCTACGGGCGGGTGGACGAAGAAGGGATTCGCTGTCCCTATCACGGCTGGAAATTCGATGCGTCCGGCAAATGTCTCGAACAACCGGCGGAACCGCCGGGCAGCACATTTAGAGATCGCATCAAACATACAGCGTATCCGGTGCAGTACCTCGGCGGGCTTATCTATGGATATTTGGGCCCCGCCCCAGCACCGCTATTACCGCGATGGGATGTGCTCGTCTGGGAGCATGGCCGGCGCTGGATCGTTAAAGAGTCGGTGATCGACTGCAACTGGCTTCAGCCGATGGAGAATTCGGTGGATCCGTCGCATTTGTTTTGGCTCCACGGCGATACCGAACGCTATGTGCCGGCAGTCAAGACATACGCTGAAAGCTATGAGTTCATCCGGTTTGATTACGGCATCAGAAAACGTCGAACGACGTTGTCACGAGCCACCGGTCGTGCTCCGGCGGTGGACGATCATCCGTTGGTGTTCCCGACAATCTTGAGGCACGTGGCGCCGTTCAACGAAGGCAGCGGCCATCGGCACAATTTACAGATCCGGGTGCCGGTGGACGATTTCCGTACGCAGGTATTTCGCGTCAACTTTCTGCCGATGGACTCGGAAAGCTCGCCGGAGGACGCGCCGGTGCCGTTCCGCTTCGTCCAGCTCAAGACCGGGCCGCGGGAGTACAAAATGAATATGATCCCGGCGCAGGACTCGATGGCGTGGGAAACTCAAGGACCGCGGACTGACCGAACTCAGGAGCACCTCGGCGCCGGCGACGAAGGCATCATTGAATTCAGAAAACTTCTGCGCGAGCAGATCGACCGGGTACAGCAAGGCCTCGAACCGATCGGCATCATTCGCGATCCGGAAAAAAATCATTTGATCGATCTCGGCGTGTTTAACGAGCGTATCGGTCTGCATGCTGCGACGGGTACTCCGCGGCCGCAGGAAGTGGCTCTGTAAGTTTCCCAGTCGCCGATTCTCCTCCTACAAAACGCCTGTTAAAGCTCTTTCGGTTTACGGCGGTCGGTGTCAGTCCGCCGTTCCGGTGATTCTCACGTGTTTTTGATCGGGATCGAGGTGGACGTTTTTTCCCGCGAGTGCTTAGGCTTGGAAAGCAAGAGAAAGGTTTCCCGCTGACGCTGCCAACGACCGGGTTCGAAATGACACAGAAGAGCGGTTGAGTTCGTCCAGGCATTCTGCGCCCGGTTTTGATCGCGTCGCGGCAATCGGAAACTTCTTCCAACTACCAATGGTTGAAGCCCGTAATTTCCATACATAAGCTAACTCGTCGATTTTAAACGATAATTTTCAACTGAGCTCTTGCTTAAGGAGTTCATGCTCGATTATTATTCACACGAGACGAGCGCAGCCCGCTGCAAATGACGCGCGTGCTAGCAAACTCAGCTCGCCATCGGCCGCGGTTGGGACTTTGGTCTCTATCCAGCTTGCGCCGTCAGGAAATCGCAACGAGGAGTTTTCCATGCTCACCAAAGAAGAAAACGAGATGCTCACGCGTGTTGGACCGGGCACACCGGCGGGTGAACTGCTCCGGCGCTACTGGTTGCCCGTCGGGGTCGCAAGCGAGCTCACCGCCGACAGTCCCACACAAATCGTCAGAATTCTCGGCGAAACCTTGGTGCTGTTCCGCGACAAGTCAGGCCGAGTGGGTTTGTTGGAAGATCGCTGTTCCCACCGCGCCGCATCACTCTCGTATGGACGGGTCGAGGAACGCGGCATCTCGTGCCCTTATCACGGCTGGCTTTATGACACTCAGGGCAACTGCTTAGAAACACCGGCGGAGCCGCGTGAGAGCAAATTCTGTTTGACCGTCAAGCAGAAGGCGTATCCAGTGCAAAAGCTTGTGGGACTCTACTGGGCATATCTGGGTCCGGCTCCGGCTCCGGCGATCGCCAATTTCGATATCTGGTACAGAAAAGACGGTCGGCGACAAATTTACATTCAGCCGCAACTCGACTGCAATTGGTTCCAAGCGATGGAGAATTCGATGGACCCGGCGCATCTGCAGATTCTCCATCAGGAGACCGCCAATCGCGGCCGGCCGATAAAGGATAGCACGCGGGGCTTGACCGATGACGTCAAAGAATTCGATTTCTACGAAGTGCCCTACGGCTTGATGAAGCGCCGCACTTACAAAAACGGCATGATCGATGAGCACCCGGTGATTTTCCCCAACATTTTACGTCAAGGAAACGTCGGGCAGATTCGCGTGCCGATCGACGACACTCACACGAAGATTTATTTTGTCCGGTTCTTTCCGAGCGAGAATGGCCAGGTCCTTGAGGACGACGACCCACCCGTGGAGTACATCAAGCCTTACAAGTATCCGCCTGATGCGCTGCATCCGTTCACGAGATTCCGCATGGATGCCGTGCAGGCGCAGGATCACATGGCCTGGGAAACTCAGGGCCCGATCGCCGATCGGACCACCGAGCGCCTGGCGACTTCCGATCGCGGCATTATTCTGCTCCGCCACGTCATGTTTCGCGAGATGAAAAAGGTTCAACAGCGCCAGGATCCGATGGGCATCGTTCGAGATCCGTCGAAGAATTCACTGATCGATACCCACCTGATGGAGTCCATCGCGCAAATCGGCGAAGATCGGGCGCCGCGGGCGGTCAACGAATAGCGGCGAATGACGCGCTTGCGTCACAGGGGCGCATGTTGCTTTTTCTCTCGATGCCTCGGTTCGAGCGCCGCATCCCCTCTCGCTTGCCCTTGTTTACCAGCAAGAATATGATCCAGTCGTTTCGCTCTCGCTGATCTACTGTCGTAAGGAAGAAAATTATGGCCGATGTTTCGAAGTTACGCGCGCTCGTCGCGCAATCTTGTCGTGTTCTCGGCAAGCTCAGTCTCACCAAGGAGCCGAGCGGCCACGTGAGCGCACGCGTTCCCGGCGAGGAAAAAGTCTTGATCAAGGCACGCGGCCCGGAGGAGTCCGGCCTGCGCTTTGTTCAACCGCGCGATATCATCACCGTGGATTTCAGCGGCAACAAGATCGCCGGCGATGATGGCTTGGACACGCCGCAGGAAGTCTTCATTCACACCTGGCTCTACAAGACGCGTCCGGACGTGCAGTGCGTCGTGCACGTCCACCCGCTGAGCGTTGTGCTCTTCACGATTTGTAATAAGCCGCTACAACCCTTGTACGGCGCATACGATCCTTCGGGTCTGCGACTGCTGGTCGAAGGATTGGCGACCTACCCGTGCAGCATCACAGTATCAACCGATCGGCTCGGTGAAGAATTCGCTGCCGCAATGGGGCAGAAACCGGCTTGCCTCATGCGCGGTCATGGGATCACCAGCGCCGGGGCGAGTGTCGAAGAGGCAACGCTGACCGCGATCAAGCTGAACGATGCGGCAGTCATCAATTATCAGGCTGCACTTCTCGGTACACCACAACCGATTCCGCAGGAAGACATTGAATTTCTCGTCGGCAGAGCGCGTCCGGGCAGCAAGGCAATTCACGCCAACTCCAGTTGGCGCTACTACTGCAAGCTGCTCGATGAACAAGAAAGCTAACCCGTTCGAATCGTTCGATCCGTTCAAGC
>JBIOXP010000378.1:0-8869 GCA_044869705.1 Binatia bacterium
GGCACTTTATAGCGCTGATTTGACGCTTCCCGATAGCTTATGGGGCAAGTGTTTGAGAAGTCCGATTCCTCACGGTCGGATCAAACGTATCGATAGCAGCAAAGCGATGACCGTGCCCGGTGTGAAAGCGGTCGTCACCGGTCAAGATGTCGCCGGGTTGCGCATCGGCCGCTGTATTTACGACACGCCGATCGTCGCTGACGGCGTGGTCCGATTCATCGGCGAAAAAGTCGCGGCAGTCGCAGCAGAGACTCGCCTCGCTGCCGAACAGGCGCTCGAGTTGATCGAGGTCGAATACGAGGAACTGGAGCCGCTGCTCGATCCTATCGAAGCGGCTAAGTCCGACGCGACGGTGCTGCACCCGGATTTGCTTTCCTACAGGGGCTTGCCCGTGCCGGTGGAGAATCTCAGCAATGTGTTTGCGTATCTCAAATGGGGCAAGGGGGACGTCGAGCAGGGATTCAAGCAAGCGGATATCATCGTCGAGAATACTTTTACCACCCAAGTGACGCATCAATGTTACCTCGAGCCGCATGCTTGCGTCGTTAAAGCCGATGCCTCGGGCGGTGCGGAAATCTGGTCGTGCAGCAAGACGCCGTTTGCGGTTCGTGGTCAGCTTGCGAACTGCATGGGCATCGCAAAGGAAAAATTTGTCTTTTACCCGACCCACATCGGCGGCGATTTCGGCGGCAAAGGCGGCTTTATGGATGTGCCGCTGGCCTATTTTCTTTCCAAGAAAAGCGGTCAGCCGGTGCGCATGATCATGGACTACACCGAGGAGCTGACCGCCGGCAACCCGCGCCACGCGGCGATGATCAAGATCAAAACGGGAGTGAAGAAAGACGGCAAGATCGTCGCGCACCATCTTGATTTCTTGTTCGACAGCGGCGCCTACGCGTCGATGAAACCGGCGGGTTATCTGATCGGTGCCTCCACATGTGCCGGTCCGTACAAAATCGAGAACTGTCTGATCGAAGAGAGAATGGTGTATACCAACAAGATTCCCTGCGGCCATATGCGCGCGCCCGGCGACCCGCAGGGCTTTTTCGCCAACGAAAGCCAACTCGATATCGTCGCGCGCAAGCTCGGCATGGATCCGGCAGAATTCAAGCGTAAAAACATGCTGCGCGATGGTGACGAGACACCCACCGGCGGTCATATTTCGCATATCCGCGGGGAAGAAGCGCTGCAAAAAGCGCTCGAGCTTGCCGACTACAGCAAACCTAAACCGAAAAACGTCGGCCGCGGATTGTCATTCTCGGAATGGAGCCCGAGCGGCGGAGAGGGAAACGTCTTCGTGACCATCGAGGAAACAGGAAAAGTAAAGGTGATCACGCCGGTGGTCGATCAGGGGGCGGGAGTCCTCACGGTGATCGTCGAAGTCGTCGGGGAGGAGCTGGGTCTTCCCGCCGATGAGATCGAGCTCAAGCAGGGCGATAGCACGATTGTGCCGAGCGATGGTGGTGTAGGCGGCAGCCGCGCAACGCGCGTTTACGGCAATGCTTCGTACGAAGCGGGCGTGAAAGCGCGCGAAGAACTGTTTGCCTTCGCCGCGCAAGCTCTGGAAGTGGAGGCCAAGGAGCTGACGCTCGATCGCGGCGCGGTGGCGCACAAGCCTTCGAAGCGCAAAATGAATTTCAGTGATATCGTCAAGTTCAAGGGCGCGCCGATTTACGTGTGCGGCTATTACAAAAGCTCGGAAAAATCCCACGATGCTTCAGTGTCGGCGCAAATCGCCGAAGTCCATGTCGACCTCGAGACCGGAAAAATCACCTTACGCAACATGGTTTCGGCGCACACGACAGGGAAGGTGATCAATCCTCTGATGCATCAAGGACAGATCGAGGGCGGGGTAGTTTTTGGTTTAGGTTACGCGCTGACCGAGGAAGTGATGTTCGATGGTCCGAAAATCACCACTACCAACTTCGGCGAATTCAAAATCCCCAGTATCACGGACATACCGCCGCTCAAGACTCACGTAATGGAGAACGTGCCCGCCGGCCCCGGACCTTATAACAGCCTGGCCATAGGCGAGGTCGCCAATGTGCCAACCGCCGCCGCAGTCGCGAATGCGGTCGCGGACGCGTGCGGCGTGCGGATTACGGACTTGCCGGTCACGTCGGAGAAGGTGTATCAGGCGTTGAAGGCGCGAAGCGCCTGAAAGTAAAGAATGCTGGCCGAGAGAATTTGCGTTGTGATTTTGATAGGTGAGATCGTGCCTGGCAATTGGTTCCGTAGTTGTCGTGCTGAGCGGGCGAAGGCTCTCGACGGTTCAGCCGCTTCGAAAGGGCCAGATTCTTCGGCGAAGTTTATTGTGAGTAAATCGAAGGGCCTCAGAATGACGGATGCAAGAAAGTCGTGTTGTAGGGAAGCAATCTCTCTAACGCGGTGATGACCAGTTCCATACAAAAGAGGTGCTTATGGCCGAAGCGCTCCGGTACTACATCGCTCATAACGGCGGCTTGAAAGTGTTGGAGAATCGTTCTGGCGCAATGCAAACGGCCGGAGAATTTTTCGCCGGTAAAACTTTGGAGCACGTGATCGGCTGCCGGCACAAACCCGAGATTGTTTTCGCTGCGGTAGCTTTCGATGGCGGTTACCGGAGTGACGACGCCGGCAAAAGCTGGACGAAGATCATGGAAGGCGACGTGAGGACATTCACGGTTGATTCCCACGATGAACGCGTCGTTTACATGGGCATGGGGCCGATCCGGTTGCTTCGCAGTGAGGATGCGGGAAACACTTGGGAGCCGCTCGACGGTATGCTCGCCATTCCTGATGAGGCAAAGAAGAAGTGGGACGTGCCGCCTCGTCTCCGCGGCGTGGAGTTTCCGCACGTGCGTCACATCTTTATTCATCCCGACGATCAGAGCCTCATCTATGTCTTACTCGAGCACGGCGGTGTTCTGTTGAGCCGCGACCGGGGGAAAACCTGGTATGACCGCAGCATCGGCATTGACTACGTCGATATGCATTACATCGAAAATTATCCCGGCAGCAAAGAGCGTTACTATGTATCGTCGGCGCGCGGTTTTTATCGTACCGACAATAGCGGCGAGCATTGGCGGCGCGTGGAGAACGGCATGCCATGGGGCTATTCCGAGCTGCACAGCTATTCGCATGAATGGCACTTCATGCCCGGCGATACGCCGCGTATCGTTTTGTGCGGCGGCAAAGGTTCGCCCGGAGTTTGGAGTCGCGAGAAAATTCACCCGCATGGATGTATTCTGCTGAGCGACGATGCCGGCGAGAACTGGCGCGTCTCTACTGGAGGATTGGCAAGGGAAAACCCCTGGATGCCCTGGGTGCTGGTACACCATCCGACCGATTCGAACGCTCTCTTCTGCGGCATGGGAGATGGGGCACGCGGCTATGGATTTGATGCGCGTATCCAGGGTAAAGGCGGGCTCTACATGAGCCGCGACCGCGGCGACTCCTGGGAGCCGGTGATGCAGAATACGCCGTCGATCTTGACCGCGTGGGTGGCATCGAGCTAAGCAAAGCCGGCTCCAGCGCAGCGCGCTCAATTTCGCTATCCTGGTGGTTGTCATTCCGAAACCCTAACCGCTCATCTCAAGGCGCGTCTGATCCGATGACCGCGAAAACAGACGCGGCGGGTTTCATTGTTTTTATCGGGTCAATGTATCGCAATCGAAGAGCGGTCTGCGTTCAACTCATCCCCACTAACTTCGTGCTAATCGCATCTTCTGATCATGCACCAGTGACTTGGTCGCGAAACTCACAACTTCAGCGCGTTCTTGTGCTCCATACGGGAATACGTCAACTTTAACTGGTTGATTGTTCTCCTTGAACCGTTCGTCCATGCAGCGCCATCGTTCGAAACTCGGAGCTCATGAATAAAGCTGATTCGGCAGTGGTGGAAGCGCGCCGCGTTTCGAAGAGATTCGGTGACCGAGTGGCCGTCGATCAGGTCGACCTCGGTATTCCGTCGGGCGTTTGTTTCGGAGTTCTCGGTCCGAACGGGGCGGGGAAAACGACGACTCTGCGGATGATTTACGGCGTGACACAGCCGACGAGCGGCACGATTCACGTTTTTGGCATGGACATCAGCCAAAACTTGCGCGCGGTGCGTTCACGGCTCGGGGTGACACTGCAGCAAAATGTGCTGATCGAGGCTTTGTCACCCATAGAGAACCTGCAAGTGTTCGGCCGTTACCATCTCCTGCGCGAGCCGGAGCTCTCGCGGCGGGCTGAACAGTTGATCGATTTTTTGGAGCTGCGGTCACACGCCGATGTTCCCGTGCGCCAGCTTTCGGGCGGTTTCCAGCGGCGCTTGTCGATTGCGCTCTCGCTCATCAATGCACCCGAACTACTGATTCTCGACGAGCCCACCACCGGGCTGGATCCCGCCGTGCGCCTAACCTTATGGTCGCGGATCAGGGAATTACGCGACGCGGGAACGACCGTTCTCATCACTACGCATTACATGGACGAGGCGCAGCGGCTCTGCGATGAGGTCGCGATCATTGCCGCGGGCAAGGTGATCGGTTCGGGATCTCCTGCCGAACTGATTTCTTCGCGGCTCGCTCCGGAAGCGGTCGAGCTCGACTGCACACCCAGTGAAGAGGCGCTGCTGTTTGATGGAGTCGGATCGGAACGGCGGCTGCGCGTCGGACGCCGGCTAATGCTCTATGTGCAAGATGCAGCCGGCGTGATCGCGCGCATTCGCCGGCAGGACGAGGGAGACCGCCGCCCCGTAACTGTTCGCCCGACCAATCTTGAAGACGTTTTTCTTTCACTGACCGGTACCAGGCTCGAGAGCGACCCATGAGCATGTCGCTCCCCTATGCGATCTCCGTATGGCGCCGCAATGCCGCCATGTACAAGCGGACCTGGAAATGGAACATCCTGCCGAATTTCTTCGAGCCGGTGTTTTATCTTTTTTCCATCGGCGTCGGGGTCGGCGCCTATATCTCACAGATGGCCGGGACGAGTTATCTCGCATTCATCGCTCCGGGGCTGGTTTGTGTGGCAGCGATGAATGGGGCGAGCTTCGAAGTCACTTACAATATCTATGTTCGGCTGGTGTTTGAAAAAACCTACGACGCGATGCTGACCACACCGATCGAGCCGGATGATATCCTCGCCGGTGAATTGCTCTGGGCCGCGACCCGGTCGTGTATTTACGGCGGATGTTTTTTCGTTGTCCTGATGCTCTTCGGCCTCACGCCCTTGCCAGCTTCGCTCTGGGTTTTATTGCTGATCCCGCTGACGGGATTTCTCTTCGCTGCGATTGGGATGGTTTTCTCGCTGCGCATTCCGAATATCGACATGTTTAGTTTCTATTTCACTTTGTTCCTTACGCCGCTATTCTTGTTTTCCGACGTGTTCTTTCCGCTCAAAGAGAGGCTGACGGGTGGTTGGCTGTGGCTCGCGGAAGCCTTGCCGCTGCTCCATCCGGTGCGTCTGGCGCGGGCATCGTTCAGAGGCGAGTTTTCTGTGACCGTGCTATGGGATCTCGCCTATATATTAGGGATGTCTCTCGTTTTGCTCCTTTGGGCGCGGCGCGGCGTGCGTGATCGGCTGACCAATTAGCGCGACTGTTCCGCATCCTATCGTGGGTCGTCTGTGCTCGCCGCAGGCGGAATTCGCAATCCTCCCTAGCTGCCACTCGGAAGTGAGGCGGTTTTAAATCGAGACCCGGTCGCTTGAAGGAATGCCTCATCTCAATTAATGTGCTGCGGAAATTGGCTGGAGGCCCAAATGATACGAAAATATCGCTTCGTCTTTGAGATCACGCTGCTTTGCTTGCTAGCAGCTCAATTGTCCGCCGGACAAGAGAAAGAACCGCGCAAGATCCGTCTAAGCGTATTTCGCATCGATGCGGGAATCGTCGCCGCCAAGGTCAACGGCTACTTCGCAGCCGAAGGTTTAGAACCGGAAATCACGGAGACAGCGAATTCTACAAATCAGATGCGCGGTTTGAGTCAACGAAAGTTTGATGTTGTTTCTACCGCGTTCGACAATGTTCTGGCGTGGTCGGGAAAAGAGGGCGCCGACATTATCGCTGTCTCACAGATTCGGGACAGGACGGAACTGCCGGTTTTTGTTAGACCCGAGATCAAAGATTGGAGCGACCTTAAAGGCAAGAAGCTTGCCGCCGACGCGGTCGATACCGCGTTTGCATTGGTACTCCGCCGGATTTTGCTGGCGCACGGTCTGGATATGGCGAAAGGCGACTACGAGCTTGTCGCTCTCGGTGCGACTGGCGCTCGATTGGAATCCATGGTCAAGGGTGAGACTTACGCGGGAATTCTCAATCCGCCGTTCGACGCCAAAGCGCTTGCGGCAGGGATGCGGCGCATTGGTGACTCCATAGAGGTTTTACCGGATTATCCAAATACTATATTCGCCGTGAATCGCGACTGGGCGCAGAAAAATCGCGATACCTTGGTTGCCTACCTTCGCGCCTGGCTGAAAGGAATGGCCTGGAACAACGATCCAGCCAACCGCGAAGCAGCGATCAAAGCTGTCGGGGCGGAGCTGAAACTGAACCCAAAGCAAGCCCAAGAGAGTGTTGAAGAATTGTCGAAAACCGGCAATTTGAATCTACACGGCTTGCAAGTAGTGCTCGATCTGCGCAATCAATTCGGTTTCAAACTGGCGAAGGGCGACAAGTTACCCGTGTACTACGATACGCAGTATTTCAACGCGGCGAAAGGAAAATGAGAGTCATTCGCATTAGTCGATGAGTGATTCGGATTTTTATCAGATTCTTGGCGTCGCACGTTCGGCGAGTGCCGATCAAATCCGATCGGCCTATAGGGAGCTTGTCAAAACATATCACCCGGACCTTTTTCTCGCACCGGACGCGAAGGCGGAAGCTACCGAAAGGCTGCGGCTCATCAATGAAGCGTACGCGGTTCTCGGAAATTCGAAGCGGCGCGAGAAGTATGATCGCAGATTTGTTCAAATACCGAAAGAAAACCCTCGCGCCCGCAAGGCGATGCGCCGCGAGACATCGCGGGCCCGTCCCGCGGGCGCGCGCCGGCACGTAAAGCAGCTTCAACTTCTGAAGCATGCTCTGCAGTTTTCCAAAAAGCGCATTGCCTATCTGGTACTGGCGGCGGCCGTGGTGCTCATTTTCACTTATGCGACACGCAGCGAACCGCGGCTGATCGTCGCATTTAGCTTGTTCGAGAAGCTCGAGGTTCCGTCGGCAAAGGGCGCTTCTCAATCCAACGGCGGCTGGAAGCTAGTCAATCAGTACGCTTCTCTTTCGGAATGCGCAGGGAAAATAAAAGAGCGAGTACAGGCAGATGAAAAGGAGGGCGGTCGGGCCGTATTTGGTGATCCAAATGGAACGATGGCGATTACCGTGGTCGTCAAGAAGGAAACCGCCGAGCGGCACGATGGCCCCGTCGACAACCGGTCGTCCGGCACGAACGAAAGCAACTCTCCGCTCGATGACAACCGAGCCGGGGAAACGTCGGAATCCGGCAACACCATAATGACGAAAAGGGTGAGAAACCTCGAGTGCCGCCCAACTCAGCGGTTGGTTTCTGACTCGTGGCTCAGTCGATTCATGCGCTGAACGGGAAGCGCAGAAGCGCAACCCGCTCACGCGAGCTAATATCCTGAAACCAAAACACGAAACCCTGAACGGCGTATGCTAAATTGCTGTTGTACTCCAGTCATTGCGGCTGAAGCGAAGCTGCTAGCGGATCGCCGAGAATTGATAGCGATTAGCGATTCAGTATCCGAATCCGTACAGCCGCGCGCAGTTATCCCACAGGTATTTTCGTTTGGTCTGCTCGCTAAACGGCAGCTCTAAAAAAGTCTTCACCGCGTAAGGATATTTCACGTCCAAATGCGGATAGTCGGTGGAAAATACGATGTTGTCCTCGAGGCCGAAATCGGGAATATTTTTGGCGACGAATTCGTCACATTCCACCGCGCCCCAGCACTGCCGTTGAAAATATTCCAGCGGCTCGAGCTTCATTTGCGGGTGTTCCGCGATGCCGGTGAGCTCGGCATATTCGCCCATGCGCCAGAGGAGCCACGGGATCCAAGCGCAATTCCCTTCGAGGTAAGCGACTTTGAGTTTGGGAAAACGTTCCATGACACCGCCGTAAATCATATCGGCGCAGGCGAACATGTTCGCCATCGGAAACGACAGCGTATTGAACATGGTAAAGCTTGGAATGAATTCGGATAGAGCAGGCTGCGGCAAAAAAACTCGGCCGGCTTCGTGAAAGCCTACCGGAATGGCGAGCTTTTGACACTCTTCCCAGAGCGGGTCGTAATACGAATCGCTCCACATTTTTCCGTTCACATGATTCGGGCGCATCAAAATGCTGCGAAAACCAAGTTCGTTGACGACGCGGCGAGTCTCTTCGACTGCGGATGATACGTCGTGGGGCGCGACAATCCCCGCCCCGAACATGCGGTCGGGAGCGATTTTGCAGAAATCATAGAGCCAGTCATTGTAGGCTCTGGCGATTGCCGCGGCGAGATCGGGATCGAGCGCGTCAACGGCGAGCACAAACAAGCCGCGGCTTGGATAGAGAATCGCCACATCCAAGCCTTCCTTGTCCATGGCGCGGAGCTGAGCGACATTGTCGAAGTCGCGCGCTTCTTCCTCGGCATATTTTTCGCTCAGTATGCGCTCACGGATCGGCCTGAGCTCTGGATTGGGTTTGGGCGTCGGGCGCGGCAGGATTTTGCCGTCCACTTGAACGCCGAGATCGCGCTTGTGACGGTTGAGGCCAACGGGCGCACGATCGAGAAATTTTTTGTCGATGTAGTTTTGCCAAAGGTCACAAGGCTCCATGACGTGCATATCCGAATCCATCGCTTTGTAACCATTTTTCATGGCGTGCTCCTTCGCAATCTGTCACTCGGATAA